>CAZZZK010000270.1:0-3732 GCA_964658555.1 Vulcanimicrobiota bacterium
AGATCGCGGGCGACGTGCCGACCGACGTGTACGCGTTCACGCGGGCGGGTGCGGCGCGCTGGACGCTCGACCCGCACGAGCTCGGCATCGCCGCGCCGAGCGCCTCGCTCGCCGGGGGGTCGGCCGCCGTCAATCTCGCGGCGCTCGTCGCGATCTTACAGGGCGAACCTTCGGCGCGCGCGGACGTCGTCGCGCTCAACGCCGCCTTGGTCCTCGTCGTCGCCGAGCGCGCCGCCGACATGGCGGAAGGCCTCGCGCTCGCGCGCGCGAGCCTCCGCGACGGATCGGCGCTCGCCATCTTCCGTCGACTCTCGCATCCGACGCAGCTGGAGTATGCATGACCGACCTCTTGGAACGCCTGTTCGCCGCGAAGATCGCGCTGCTGCCCGAAGAGGAAGCGCGCGAGGGATACGGCGAGCTCGTCGAGCGCGGGCTCGCGCGCCGCGGGGAGCGGCGAGCGTTCGCACGTGCGCTCGCGACGGCTCGCGGCCCCGCGATCATCGCCGAGATCAAGCGCGCGTCGCCGTCGGTCGGGCTGATCTCGCGGAATTTCGATCCGGCGGCGACGGCGGCGCGCTACGAAACGGCGGGCGTCGACGCGATCAGCGTGCTGACCGAAGCCGATCACTTTCTGGGCGACCTCACGTACCTCGACATCGCGCGCGCGCATAGCACGCGTCCGATCCTGCGCAAAGATTTTCTCTCGCGGCCCTATCACGTCGCGCAGGCGGCGGCGCACGGAGCGGACGCGATCCTCTTGATCGTGGCCGGGCTTACGGACGACGAGCTGCGGACGCTTTCGAACGAAGCGAAACGCTTCGCGCTCGACACGCTCGTCGAAGTCCACGACGAAGAGGAGCTCGCCCGCGCCCTCGCGCTCGACCCGGCCGTCGTCGGCATCAACAATCGCGATCTGCGCACGTTCGAGACCGATCTCGGGGTGACCGAAGCGTTGCTTCCGGGCGTCCCGTCCGGAACGATCGCGATCAGCGAGAGCGGCGTTCGCGCGCCGGGCGATATCGCGGAACTGCACGCGCTCGGAGCGCGCGGATTTCTCATCGGCGAAGCGCTGATGCGCAGCGACGATCCGGTCGCATTCGTCGACGATCTCAAGACCAAGACCGTCGCGCGTTGAAGGGTCGTACCCGCATCAAGTTCTGCGGGATGACGAGTACCGACGAGATCGCGCTCGCGATCGACGCGGGGGCGGATGCGGTCGGTATCATCGTCGCGCCGCAGAGTCCGCGCCGCGTGGCGGACGCCGATCTCGAACGGTTCGCGGACGCGATCCCGCCGTTCGTGGCTCGCATCGGCGTCGTGACGTCGGCCTCGGACGGCCGGCCGCACCGCCTCCGCGAACTCGGGTACACGCTGCAGTTCAGCGGCGAAGACGCGGGCGATGCGTGCGAGCGCGCCGCCGGCGGACGGCCGTATCTCAAGGCGCTGCACGTCCCGGCGGACTCCGCGGATGCGAACGCGCCGCTCGAAGCACCGCCCGGATACGCGCACGCCCTATGGCTGCTCGATACCCGCTCGGGGGGCCGGCTCGGCGGAACGGGGATCGCCTTCCCATGGCCCCGTGCGGCAGCGCTCGCGCGGTCGCGGCGCGTCGTGATCTCGGGCGGGCTCACGCCGGAGAACGTCGGTGCGTGCGTGCGCGAGCTCCGGCCGTACGCGGTGGACGTGCGCAGCGGCGTCGAATCGAACGGCAGAAAAGACGAATCGAAGATGCACGCCTTCGTGCGTGCGGTGAGGGAAGCGGATGCAGAAGCCTGACGCGCGCGGCTATTTCGAGGGCGGCTTCGGGGGCAAGTTCGTCCCCGAGGTGTTGGTCGGCGCGATCGCCGAGCTCGAAGCGGGGATGGATGCCGCGTTCGCGGATCCGGGCTTCTGGCGCGACTACGACGCGCTGCTGCGCGATTTCGTCGGACGTCCGTCGCCGCTCATGCGCGCCGAGCGCTTCTCGGACGACGAGCGTGCGGCGACGCTGCTCTTCAAACGCGAAGATCTCAATCACACGGGTGCCCATAAGATCAACAACACGGTCGGTCAGGGGCTGCTCGCGAAGCGCATGGGCAAACGGCGGATCATCGCGGAGACGGGTGCGGGTCAGCACGGCGTCGCGACCGCGACGATCGGTGCGAAGCTCGGTATCCCGGTCGACGTATACATGGGAGCGCTCGACGTCGAACGCCAGTCGCTCAACGTCTACGTGATGAAGCTGCTCGGCGCGACGGTCCATCCCGTGACGGGCGGGACGCAGACGCTCAAGGATGCCACGAACGAAGCGTTCCGGCAGTGGGCGACGTGCGTCGAAGATACGTTCTACGTGATCGGCAGCGTCGTCGGCGCGCATCCCTATCCGTACATGGTGCGCGAATTCCAGAAGGTGATCGGCGTGGAAGCGCGCGCGCAGACGCTCGAACGCTACGGTCGTCTACCATCGGACGTCGTCGCGTGCGTCGGCGGCGGCAGTAACGCGATGGGAATCTTCGCGGGCTTCGTCGACGACCCGGACGTCCGGCTCTGGGGCGTCGAAGCGTCGGGACACGGGCTCGAAGCGATCGATACGGCCGCGTCGCTCTCGGCGGGGACCGTCGGCATCCTGCATGGATCGCGGTCGTATCTCTTGCAGACGCAGCAGGGTCAGGTGCGCAACACGCACTCGATCTCCGCCGGTCTCGATTATCCGGGAGTCGGCCCCGAACACGCGTCGCTGAAGGTGAGCGGGCGCGCGCGTTACGTCTCCGCGACGGACGGCGAAGCGCTCGAAGCCTTCCATCGCTGCGCCGAGCGCGAAGGCATCGTTCCGGCGCTCGAATCCGCGCACGCGCTCGCCTACGCCCGCAAGCTCGCGCTCGAACGCGGACCCGACGGGCTCGTGCTCGTCAATCTGAGCGGACGCGGCGATAAGGATACGCGTCAGGTCGGGGAACTCGAGGCGCCGCAACCGGCCGAGCTCGCCCGGCGATGACGGGCATCGCGCGTATCGCGAACGCGTTCTCGGCGGCGCGCGAGCGCTCCGGCGGGGCGCTGATGCCGTACGCGTGCGTCGGCGATCCCGACCTCGCGACGAGCGACGCCATCGTCGATGCGATGACCGCGAGCGCGGCCGACCTGATCGAACTCGCCGTCCCCTACGGGGATCCGCTCGCCGACGGCCCGACCGTCGCCGCCGCCGCGCAGCGCGCGCTCGACGGCGGTACCACCGTCGACGACGCCCTCGACGCGGCGCGTCGCGCGCACGAGCGCGGAGCGCCGCCGATCGTGATGTTCTCGTACGTCAACCCGATCGTGCAGTTCGGCGTCGAGCGTTTCGCGCGGGCATGCGAACGCGCGGGCGTCTGCGGCGCGATCGTGCCCGACGTCCCGCTCGAAGAGTCGGTCGACCTGCGTACGATCTTCGAAGCGCACGGCCTGGCGGTACCGCTCTTGGTCGCGCCGACGACGCCGCTCGAGCGCGCGCGTCGCATCGCCGAGACGAGTACCGGTTTCGTGTACCTCGTCTCCCGGCTCGGCGTCACGGGCGCCGGCAAAGAACCCGATTTCGCGTGGATCGCCGCACGCGTCGCGGCGCTGCGCGAGCGATCCGCGATCCCGATCGCCGTCGGCTTCGGCATCTCGCGCGCGGAACACGTGCGCCGGGTGCTCGAGGTCGCGGACGGCGCGATCGTCGCGAGCGCCATGATCGACGCGTACGCCGGCTCGACCGGTGAGGCCGCCGTCGCGAAG
>CAZZZK010000271.1:0-3707 GCA_964658555.1 Vulcanimicrobiota bacterium
GTCGCGTGAGCGCGGCGTGCCTCGTCGAGACGGCCCGCGAGCGCGAGCCGCAGGCGCGCGTATTCGGCGATCGGATCGAGCATGCGATAGCGCCGCTCGCGGTCGCCTTCTTCGGCGACGACGAGCGACGCGTCGACGAGCGAAAACAGCGACTCGCGGACCGCGTCCGCGTCGATGCCGAGCGGGGCGCAGACGGCGACGGCTCCGTCGAGCGTCCAGCCGCCCGCGAAGACCGAGAGTCGGCCGAACACCGTCGCTTCGCTCGCGCCGAGGAGACCGTAGCTCCAATCGAGCACCGCGCCCATCGTCTTGCGGCGGACCGGACGGCCGCTCACGTACGGCCGGATTCCGAGCGCGTCGTTCAGACTCGCCGCGATCTCCGCGGGTCCGAGCGCTTCGAAGCGCGACGCCGCGAGTTCGATCGCGAGCGGTATCCCCGCGAGCCGCTCGAGAACGGCCGCGACCTCGGCGCTCGGTTCCTCGCCGCGCGCGTGCCGCCCGAGCTTCGCTCGCGAATAGAGGAGATCGACGGACGCGCGCTCGTCGAGCGAGCCGAGCCGGTAGACGACTTCGCCATTACCGCCGAGCCGCTCGCGCGAAACGGCGAGGAAGCGCGATTCTCCGCACGTCGCCGCGAAGCGCTCGACGGCGACGGCGGCCGCATCCCGCGCCGCCTCGCAGCCGTCGAGCACGACGGCGCGGCGTCGCGCTCGAAACTCCGTCTCGATCGCCGCGAACGGATCGGTTTTCGCGCCGATCGCGAGCCCGGCCGCCGATGCTACGGCGGCGACGATATCGGCGGACGTGTCCCCAGGACCGATCGCGACGTGCAGCACGCCGGCCGGAAAGACGTCGACGAGCGTCGCGCCGAGTTCGAGCGCGAGCCGCGTCTTGCCGATGCCGCCGATACCGAGCAGCGTGACGGCCGAGTTTTCGAGCAACGCGTCCGCGAGCCCGCGCATCTCGGCCTCGCGACCGAAGAACGCGCTTCGGGCGAGCGGCAGGCGATGCTCGGTTCGCTCGCCGAGCGGTGCCATGCGTTCCTCGAGGCCGGCGACGATCCGATCGCGGACCTCCCGCGTCGGCGCATCGGGCTCGACGTCGAGATCGCGACGGAGCCGGTCCGCGAAGGCGCGATAGTCGCGAAGCGCGCCGATCGCGTCGCCGGCATCTTCGCGCAGGCGCATCAGCGTGCGCAGCGCCGTCTCGTCGAGCGGATCGAGCCGCAGCGCGTCGCGCGCGCGTTCGAGCGCGGCCGCGGGATCGGCGTCCTTCACCGCAGACGAGAGCGCCCGCCGTCCGGCCTCGTTCGCGAGCTCGCGCAATCGCACGCGCTCGGATTCGGCCCACTCGTCTTCGAGCGTTTCGACGAAGTCGCTCTCGTAGCGCTCCAAGCCGTCTTCGAGCCGGCCTTCGGCGACGGCCCGCTCGAAGACGTCGATATCGATCTCGACCGGCAGCGAGGGGTCGAAACCGATCGTTCCAGAGCGCGTCACGATCCACGGCGTCTGCGGCGGCAAGACGTCGCGCGTGAGCCGATAGAGCGTCCGGCGCAGCCGGCCGAGCGCTTCGGTCGTCGAGAGGTCCGGCCAGAGCGCGTTCGCGACGCGTTCCCGGCGCTGCGGCCGAGCGCGGTGCGCCGAAAGATAAGCGAGCAGTGCGGTCGTCCGGAGCTGCGGGTTGAGCGCGGTCGAAACGCCGTTCCACTCGACGCACGGCGCTCCGAGCAGCCGGATCTCGAGGCGCGATTCGCCGCTCCCGGCGGCCCGTGTTCTCGATTCCAAACCCATCGGCCGTCCGAGTTTCCTCGCGGCGTCCGGGCGCCCATGCCCTCCGTATCGCACCGGCTCGTAGACACCGAACGGCGCCACCGCGCGGCGGTCGTGAGGGCTCGCCCGCCGAGTCGTCTCGACCGGCGGACTGGCTCGAGCGCGAAGCCGCAATCGTCGCTCGAGCGAGACGAAATGGCCCCGCTCCCGATCGGACCGAGCCGGGTTGCGGCTAGGTTACGATCTCTCGTAGCCGGCCCGCGTCGCGGGCCATGACGACTTCCATCGCGATGCGCTCGCCGACCGAGACGTCGCGGCCCCAGCGGTAGGCGCTGTACGGCGTGTAGCGCGTGCCGGGCGAGCCCGGGATGCGGAGCGAGACGTCGTAGACGACGAACTCCTTCGGCGGGCCGGCCGTGATGATGCACTGCAGCGCGAAGGGACCGATCACGCCCGGCGGGTTCGCCTCCCGCGCGGCGACGACGAAGCGCTCGCCGATCTCGAACGCTTTCTCGAGCATCGACTCCGTGAGCGTCGTCGCGATGTGGCCCGCTTCTTCCATCCGCACCGGGATCGCGCTCGCGCTCGCGAGCTGGCTCGGCGGCAGCGAGCGCAGGCCGTCGAGATTCGTCTGACGTCGCGTATCCGTACCGAGCAACTCGAGCTCGCCGAGCAGCGGCGACCAAAAAAAATTCAGGTTGACGCTCGGGCCGAGCGCGTACTCCTCGATCCGCGCCTCCGCGAGCCCGGCCTCGTTCACCATCCCGGCCGCGGTCAGCGACGCCGCTTGCCGCGCGTACTCCTCCGGCGACGAGCAGAGGAAGAACGCCCGCTCGAAGCCGACCTTCGCGTGCGGCGCCTTGACCATCACGAGCCGGTCGATCTCGTTCGGCGACGAGAACGCGTGCGGATGGCGGATCCCCGCGCGCGCGAGCAGCGCGTATTGATTTTCCGCTTCGTCGCGCTCCTCGGCGCGCAGGAGACGGCGGTTGCCGAAGAACGGCACGCGCATCCGGCGTTCGATCTCGTCGTACGAATAACGCTCGTGCAGGTAGACCTCGAACGAGCGGTTGGGGACGAAGAGCGCGTTTGCCGCGAGAAGCTTCTCCTGCACGTCGTCGTCGAGGATGTCCGCGAACGCCGCGAGTTCGAGCGTCGCGTCGACGCAGCCGCGCGCGGGCGTCGTCTCGCGCGCGAAGTACCGTGCGTACGTCTTCTCGCGTCCCGTCGCCGTGACGATGAGGTTGCGCAACCCTTGCGCGCGCGCGCCGAACGCCACGTCGAGCGCGGAGTGGCTGCCGACCGAACACATCGCGAGCCCGAACGGATCGTACGCGGCGAGCGTCGCCGACAGCGCGTCTTCGGAGCTCGCGTTCGCCTCGGTCACGAGGACGCGGCGAGTTCCTGAGCTTGACGCGTACTCGGGTACTGCACGAGCAGGAGATTTTTCACGCGATCGCCCGACGCTTTCGTCTCGGGCGTCCCGATCCGTTCGAGCAGCTTGTACGTGTCGAGCAGTTCCGCGGGCAGCGTGTAATCGCGCGGGTATTGCTTCTGCCAATCCTCGACGGCGGAATCCACCTGCAGCGCGGCCGGCTGCATCCGATAACCCCAGCCGACGTCGAGATATTTATTCACGCGGATCACCTCGTTATGGATCCCGATCGGCGAGATCTTGAGGCGGCCGAAGTACTCGTCGGCGGGCGCCGTGCGCGTGAGCTTGAGTTCGCGCGGGATCGACGTGATGCGCGCGATCGTCTGCAGTTCCGGCGTGCTCTCGCGCCGCTGTTTGATCGTCTGCGCGGCGGCGCGATCGGCGTCGGAGTAGCCGGGGTCGGCGAGCGCGGCGGCGGCGATCGAGAACATCTCGCCGTACTCGGGGTCGGGGACGCGCGTGAGCGGCGTCTTCGGATCGGCCGCGTGCTGCAGGAGCACGGA
>CAZZZK010000272.1:0-3706 GCA_964658555.1 Vulcanimicrobiota bacterium
CGCCGTTCCGCGCCATCTGCGCATCGTCGCCGACCGTCTTTCAACGGCGATCGCGAACGACGATGTCGGCCGCCGGGCGCTCGAGGAGGCGCGCACGTCGCTAGCGGCGGCCAAGACCGCACTCGACGCGAACGCGCTACGGACCGCAGACGAACTCACCGCTTCCGCGGACGACTTACTTCACGTCGCCGCCGGACCGCGCGACCGCGGCCCGAAGCCCGATCCGACGGAAGTGCTGCCGCGCGTCGCGCTCGTCGAGTCGGTGTTACGGACCGTTCCCGACCGGCGCGTTCGTAAGCTTCTCGCGTTCGCGAGCGACGTTGCCGACGAAGCGCGCCGAAAAGCGGCTCGCGGCGAGGACGACGCCGGGCGCGAAGCGGCCCGTGCGGAAGCGATCGCACGCGCGGCGGCGCACGTCGCGATCGCCACGAACCCGTCGCTCGGGCCGATCGTCCCGGCGCCGCCGAAACCGCGACACGCCCCGCCGCCGCCCGAGCGCGCGTAAACGATGCTCGACATTAGCGTTCGCACCGAACTTCGCTCGCAGTTACGCACGTACGCGACGCTGCTGCCGCTCGGCCTCAAAGATCTCGACGATGCCGTGGCCCGCGAGGCGACCGATAATCCCTGGCTCGAACTCGTCGAGCGACCCGTCGCCGGGCTCGTCGCGGACGAAAGCCGCCTCGCCGCGGCGGGCCCGACGCTGACCGAACACCTCGAAGCGCAACTCGGCGGCAAAGACGTTTGCGGCCCGCTCTTACGCGCGGCGCGCCACGTGATCGGAGCGCTCGACGAGCATGCCTATTTGCGTGAAGAACCTGCGGCGATCGCCGCGCTCGCGCACGTCGCCGAGTTTGAGGCGATACACGCGATCGATTTGGTTCAACGTCTCGAACCGACGGGCGTCGCCGCGCGCTCGCTCGGAGAGCGCTTTCGTCTGCAACTCGCGGAAGCCGGCGACGCCGCATCGCTCGCATTTCGCATCACCTTCGAACTCGACGCGCTCGCAGCCGCGGGAGGCGCTGCGTACGCGGCGCGTCACGGGTTGACCCTCGATGACGTCACGCAGGCGCTCGCGCGATTGCGCGCTTGCGATCCGCATCCCGCACGCGACTTCGGCGGCGCCCTCGACCGCGTCTATCCGGAAATCGTCGTGACGCGCGAAGGCACGACGCTGCGCGCGACGATCGACGGACGCTTCTGGCCCGAAGTTCGGCTCGCGTCGCTCGAAGTGACGCGGGGGCTTTCCGAACCGATGCGCCAAGCCCGCGCGCGCGCGCGTCTCGTCGTCGATGCGCTCGGAAGGCGTAAGACGACGCTCGAAAATCTCGCCGTCGCGCTACTCGACCGGCAGCAACGCTATTTCTCGAGCGACGGCGACGCGCGAGAACTCGTGCCGCTCACCGGACGTGACCTCGCGCGCGAGATCGGATGCGCCGAATCGACGATTTCCCGAGCGATCGCGAGCCGTTACGCGGCGACGCCCTTCGGCACGATACCGCTGCGGGCGCTGCTCGTTCGCCGACCCGCAACCGTTGGACTGACGGTCGCCGCCGTGCGCGAGCAGATCCGGGAACTTGCGGAAGCGGCGCCTTCGCTTTCGGACGAGGCGATCGCCCGTTCGTTGCGCTTGCGCGGCGTGCGTCTGGCGCGCCGAACGGTCGCGAAATACCGTGGCGAACTCGGGCTCGCATCGTCGCGCTCGCGAGCGCGAGCGTGAATCTCGCACGCGTTTTCATAGCGCTCGTCGCCCTCGCCGTATTCGCCGTCATCGTCGCGATCGCCGCGCTCGGCAACGGATTGCGTTCCGCGGATGCCGACGTGGTCGTCCACGCGCACGGCACGCTCGGCACGGTCGCTCGACGCATCGGCGCCGCCTACGGCGCGCAAATCGCGACGTTGCGCAGCGATCTCACCGTACCGCTCGCGGCTGCGACGCTCGACGGATACGGAAGGCGCGTCGTTATCGCGACCATCGGCGACGACGAGGGCGTCGACGGCGGGTTGTACTTCGAGAACGCCGGAATCGTGGCCGACGCGCCGCAACGCGTGACGGGCTTGCGGGAGCGCAAAGCGATAGCCGCTCTCGCCGCCGCGACGAAACGCGAGCGAACCCCGCATGCAACGACCGTTTCGCTCGCGAGCGGCGACCTCGTCGCGCTCGACGCCGTGCCGCTCGCCGATCGTAGCGGCATCGCGTGGGCGCGCGAACGAATCGCGGCCTCTACGCTGCATGGAGCGCGAACGACGACGACCCTCATCGCCGCAGCCGCCGCTTGTTGCCTTTTGCTGATCGGCCTCGGCGCGTCCCTCGTGTGGCTCATCCGGCGCGACGCGCAGCGCGTGCTCGTCGCGATCGAAACGCTCGAGGCCGATCCGACTGCACGGCCGCACTTACCGCGCGGCGACTTCGGCGCGATCGGCCGCGCGGTGACGTCGATGTCGCAGCGCCGCGCTGCGGCCGAAGCGGTCGCGCAACGGAACGAACGGCTCGCTGCGATCGGCCGGCTCGCTGCGGGCGCCGCGCACGAGATTCGTAATCCGCTCAACGCCTTACGATTGCAAGTCGACGTTTTGCGGCGGCGCCTCGGACCCGTTTTAGACGAACCGTCGTTAAAACTGCGAGCGGAGATCGAACGGCTCGACGCGGTGGTTAGCGGAATGCTCGCCGTCGGGAGCGACGGGCCGGTAAACGCGGCGCGCGTCGACTTACGCGACGTCGCGGAACGCGCCGTCAACGTCGTCGAACCGGACGCCCTCGCACGCGCGCGCTCGATTCACTTCAGCTGCACGACGACGGATACGATCGTCGCGGGCGACGAAGGCCGCCTCATCCAACTCGCGATCAATATCATCGCGAATGCCGTCGATGCGGCCCCGCCACGCACCGCTATCGACGTTCGTCTCGAAGCGGGTCCCACGCTCACGATCGAGGACGCGGGCGGCGGCATCGCCGTGGAAGACCTCGGGCAAGTGTTCGAGCCGTTCTACACGACCAAACCCGCGGGAACCGGCCTCGGACTCGCGATCGGCCACGAAATCGCCCGCGCTCACGGCGCGCGCATCGACGTTACGAGCCGGCCCGGACAGACGACGTTTCGCATCGCTTTTCAAGGAGCCAAACGTGTCTGAAGAACGCGTACTCATCGTTGAAGACGATCGTGGCGCGCGCGAAGCGCTCGCCGAGTTATTGCGCGGTGAAGGCTATGCGGTCGTCGAAGCGGCCGATCTCGCGCAAGCGCGGGCCTCGCTCGGAAGCGACGCGATCGACGCGATGCTGCTCGATTTGAAATTACCCGACGGCGACGGTCAGCGGCTACTGGACGAACTCGCCGTCGCGCGAAAACTTCCGGCGACGATCGTCATGACGGCCTTCGGCAGCGGTTCGCGCGCGATCGAAGCGATGCGCGGCGGCGCCGACGACTATTTGCAGAAACCGATCGATTTCGACGCGTTACTGCGCGCGTTACGTTCGGCGCTGGCGCGCAGATACGGCGATCGCGAAAAGCTGTCTTATTCTCCGAGCGATGCGAGCCAAGGCGGCGAAGCGATCGTCGGCTCGAGTCAAGCCATGCAGAGCGTCTTCAAACTCATCGGTCGGGTCGCGCAAACGGACGCGACGGTGATGATCGTCGGCGAGTCGGGCACGGGGAAAGAACTCGTCGCTCGCGCGATTCACGATCATGGACAGCGTTCTAGAGGTCCT
>CAZZZK010000273.1:0-3674 GCA_964658555.1 Vulcanimicrobiota bacterium
CGCGGGCAAGGCCAGATCGCGCTGGTGGCCTCGGTCGCCGGCTTGCGCGGGCTGGCCGGCCTTCTCGACGGCGCCGCGCTGTGCGTCACGGGGGAAGGGCGGATCGACGTTCAGACGGTGCGCGGGAAGACGGTCGCCGGGGTCGCGGCACTCGCGCGGGCGCGAGGCGTCCCGGTCGTGGCGCTCGTCGGGACGCTCGATCACGACGCCGAGGACGCGCTCCATGCCCTCGGCATCACGTGCGTACCGATTCTCGAACGGCCGCTCGCGCTCGCCGAGGCGATCGCCGAGGCGGAGCCGCTCGTCGAGCGGGCGGCGACGCGGCTGGCGAGGCTGCGCGCCGCACTCGACGCGTGACGGGCCGCTTCTAGTTCGGCTTGCGCAGGCGTTCGCGTGCCGTCGCGAATGCGTCGAACCAGCGACCGAGCAGCTCCTCGTCCGAGACGCGCGCGATCGCCGGCTTGTCGATCGCGGCGTTCCGCAGGACGCGAATGATCCGGGCGTTCGAAAGACGCCCGAACTTACTGCGGAGGGTACGCCGCGCGACTTCGGCGGCGTCTTCCGCGAGGAAGCGCCGGAATTCGCGTTCGTTTTCGTCGGACTCGGGGTCGTTCATCGTACTCGGTTCTGACGGATCGTCGCCCGCCGATTGCTCCCGCACGAAGCCGGCGAGTCCTGCGTCGATGTGTCGCACGCGAGGCGGCGTGCGGCGTGCCGCGTCCGGCGTCGACGTGCGACCGGGCGTTCCCGCGGCGGCGAGGGCGGCGCCGCGGCCGGGCGTTTCGACGACGCACTCGGATGACGCGCTCGGGGACGCGGCCTGCGACGCGACGGCACCGGGTCCGCGGTGCCGAGCGTCCGAACGAAATCGCGAATGAAAGCCACGATGTTTGCCGACGGCGGATCGCGCGGAAACCCGGGGCCCGCCGCGAGCGGTGCGGTGCTCTACGACGGGTCGGGCGCGCTCGTCGCGGAAGTGGGCCTCTATCTCGGCATCGCGACGAACAACGTCGCGGAGTGGCGCGCGCTCGTGATCGGATTGCTCCGGGCGCGCGAACTCGGAATCTCGGAGCTCGCGATTCGGATGGATAGCGAACTCGTCGTCCGTCAGGTGACCGGGATCTACCGCGTCAAGCATCCCGATCTCATCCCGCTCGCCTCGCAGGTCAAGGCGCTTCTCCGGGGCTTCGCGACGGTCGATATCCGGCACGTTCCGCGTAAGGAGAACGCCGCCGCCGACGCCGTCGTCAATGCCGTGCTCGACGAGGCGGCGGCCTCGGGGGCGGGTCTGCGGGACTGAGCTCGAAGCCGGATCGCGTGCGTTCCGGTCCGATCCCGCTCCTCGTCCTCGTCGCCGTCCTGCTCGGCCTCGGCGGAGCCTACTATTACTTCACGCGAACGCAGACGGATCGGTACGCGCTGTCGCGACACGTCGTCGATCAGGTCTCGATCATCGATTTGTCGCTCGCCATCTCCTACGACGCGGGCCCGCTCGTTCGCGAAGACTATCGGATGCAGGACGACGACGGCGTCTCCAAAGCGGAGTATCGCGTGCTCGGCCGCAGCGGTACGCAGATCACGATCACCGAGGCACCGCGCGCGACGCTCGATCCCGATCTCAACGTCGCGTTCTTCTTCGATCAAGTCGTGCACGACGGGATCTGGGAACTGAGTTCCAAGCCTCCGCGCGGCGACACCGCGCGACGCTATCGGATCCGCATCGCGCAGACCGCCGGTTCCGCGCACGGCTCGCGCGACATCACTTTCACCGATCCGCACTACTGGGCGACGACGGGCGGCCATCAGTTCACGATCAAGCTGCACAAGGGCGTGCCGATCCCAAATCTGCTGCAGCTTTCGAGTACGACGCTCGTCGAGCCGCGCTACGGCACGCTGGTCGCCGACTTTCGAGCGTACGGCCCGGCGTCGTTTCGGGAGAAGGCGCGAGCCGCGCGCATGCGCCTCGGAGCGCGGGCGTAGTGCGCCGACGGGCCGCACTCGCGGCCGGCATCGCACTCGTCGCCGTCGGGGGCTACGCCGCGTACGAGGCGGCGGAAGCACCGGGCAATCAGCTCTTCGGGCCGACGGTCGTGCGTGGTGCCGCGAACCTGCCCGAGGTGGCGCTCACCTACGACGACGGGCCGAACCCGCCGTATACGGACCGCATCCTCGACGTGCTGCGCGAGGAGCACGTTTCCGCGACGTTCTTCCTCGTCGGCCGCGCCGTCGATGCCTATCCGTCGACCGTGCGCCGCATCGTGCGCGAGGGCCACGCCGTCGGGAACCATTCGTGGGACCACGCCCACCTCGTTCTCGACACGCCCGGCCGCGTGCGCCGCGATCTCGAGCGAACGAGCGATGCGATCGAACGGGCATCGGGCGTGCGAACGGATCTGATGCGTCCGCCGTTCGGGATGCGCGATTTCGTCGTCGTCTCGCAGGCGCGCGCGCTCGGTTATCAGGTCGTCATGTGGAGCGTCCCGCTTCCCAAAGATTGGGAACAGCCCGGCGACGCGACGATCGCGCGGCGCGTCGTTCCGAACGTCCGCGACGGGAGCATCATTGTGCTTCACGACGGCAATCGCGGTATCGTGTGCGTCCCGGCCGGCAAGGCGTCCCGCGCGACGTGCGACCGTTCGCAGGAGGTCGGGGCGACGCGGGAGATCGTCGACGCGCTCCGCGCGCGCGGATACACGTTCGTCACGGTTCCGCGGCTGCTCTCGGACGCCCGTCGCGCGTCCGCAGTCATGCGTACCGCCGCCCGTTGAGATCGAGATAGCCGTCTTCGTGGACGCCCGCCGGATCGTGATGCGTCCAGTGCACGAGCGGCCCGCGCGAGGCGTCGGGGATCAGCTCGCCGCGCACGCCGATGCGATCGCCCGGCACGACCGGGATCCGCGGCGCGAGCGCGACGTTGTCGACGATCTCGAGCCGCCGTCCGTCGTCCGTGCGGACGTCGAACGCTTCGTGCATCGCGTGCGTGTTCGTGCCGTAGAAGAAGTGCGGCGCCGAGGCGACGGTCGCGGAGAACGCGACTTCGCTCGGCGCGTGCGAGGCGAGGGCGGCGGAGAGCGTGGTCATCGCCTATCGATCGCGACGGAGACGCCGCTCGGCTAGAGGGCGCCTCCGGCGCGAGCGCAGAAAGCGCCCGCCGGATGAAGCGACTCGTCGGAGAGCGGCTGGTTCTCGAGCCCGTGACGGCGGCCAACGCGGTAACGCTCTGGCGCGTCATGCAGAACGGCCACCTGCGGGAGTTTCAGGACGTGCCGCGTTTCACGCGCCAGGAATTCGAACGGCGCGTCGCCGCGCGTCCGGCCGTGTTCGATATGAACGCGACGGGCCGGTTCGAATGGATCGTCGTGCGCTCCGACGATCGACGCGCGATCGGGTGGGTCTCGCTGCGCGTCGGCGATCACGCGCGCGGTGCCGCCGAGATCGGCTACAGCATTCTCAGCGCCCATCGCGGGCTCGGATTCGCGACGGAGGCGACCGCACTGCTCGTCGAGTTCGCGTTCGACGAGAGCGATCTGCGGCGCGTCGACGCCTGCTGCGTCCCGGAGAACACGGCATCGCGGCGGCTGCTCTCCCGCCTCGGTTTCGACGAGATCCGCATCCAGCGCAGCGGCGCGATCGTACGCGGCCGTCCGGTCGACATCGTGCTCTTCGAGATGCCG
>CAZZZK010000274.1:0-907 GCA_964658555.1 Vulcanimicrobiota bacterium
CTTCCACGCCGTGCGCGCGAAGCAGACGCTCGGCGATCGCATCGAGCGTCAGGTCGTTCTCCTTGCGCCGCAATTCCAGGAGCCAGTCCCGATGCGGCCTCAGCACAGAGCGCCGGTCCCCGCCGGTCGGCAAAGCTGTCGTGCGGCGCGTCTCCTCGAATGTGCTCACCCAACGTATCGCGCTCGCGATCCCGACCCCGACCCCGACCCCGGCGCCCGCCGGAGCGCCCGAGACGCCGTCGCCCTCGCCCTCGCCCGTCGCGCCTCAACCGTCGGCGACGCCGCTCGTGCGGGTGCTGCCCGCCCGTGCGCCGGCCGGCCTGCCGACACCGACCGCGCGGGGGCGCGTGCACTTCTACGACGGCTTCGTCGGCCCGGCGGATGACCGGCCCGTCGTCGCGCTCGACGGCTACGGCACGGTCGCCTACGCGCTGCGCCACGCGCCGTCGCTGCTCGCCCAGGAAGCGACCGTCACGAATCTCGACCTGACCTACACGCGCGATCGCGCCGCCGAATTTCCGACGCTGACGGGGCAGCTCAACAACCAGGTCCAGAAGAGCTCGAACACGAGCGGCAACCTCGCGCAGTTCGGACTCTCGCCCGCGAACAATTTTTCGCAGAACACCGCGCAGCTCGAGGCCTCGTACAACGTCTACAACGGCGGTCAGCAACTCGTGACGCAGGAAGCGAAGCGCCAGGTCGAGGCGGCGAAATACGAGCTGCTGCGGCTCGAAGAACAGCTCGCGATCACGGTGACGAACAATTTCTACACGCTCGCGGCGCTCCACGAGACGGTCGTCGTCGACGAGAACGACCTCACGTACGAACGCGCCCTGCTCTCGGACGCGAACGCGAACGAGCACGTCGGCCGCGTCGCGGGCGTCGACGTCCTGCGCGCGCAGGTCGC
>CAZZZK010000274.1:917-3673 GCA_964658555.1 Vulcanimicrobiota bacterium
CGCCGTGATCTTGAAGGCATTGCCGTCGTTGTAGCGCTCGTCGGCGGTGCGCCAACGGTCGCCGTCGCGCGCGCGCAATCGGCGTTGATCTCCGCACGCGTCAACGAGCGCAACGCCCGCGATTCGCTCGCGGTGCAGCTCGGCGCCCCGTACGGCACGTTCTTCGCGGTCCCCGAGGCGATCCCGGAGCCGAAGACGCCGCCCGTCCCGATCGAGCTCCTCGATCGCATCGCGAAACTCAACCGCCCCGAAGTGCTCGAAGCGAAGGCGACGCTGCAGAGCGCGCGCCTCGCCGACGCCTCGATCGACAACGACCTGCGCCCCGTCGTGACGCTCGGCGGCGCGTTCGGCAGTCAGGTCTCGCCGACGTCGTTCGTACAAGAGCAGCAGCAGATCGACGCGCAGAACGCCGCGAACCTCGCGAGCTATCAGACGCAGCAGCAGCTCTTCCCGAACGCGATCATCGCCCCGCCCGTTCCGATCCCGCCCGTCGATCGCAAGCGCCCGGGGTTCTGGCAATTCAGCATCTCGTCGACCTTTCAGGCGCCGCTCTACGATTGGGGCCAGCGCGCGGCCGCCCATCACGCGGCGAAGGCCCAGATCGAGTCGTCCGTCGCGTCGCTCTACAACGCGTACGATTTCGTGCGCAGCGACGTCGCGACGGCGCAGCGCAATCTCGAGGCCGCGGACGCTCAGCTGCAGCTCGCGAAGGCGAGCGAGGCGCTCGGGACGGAATCGGCCCGGATCGCGCAGCTCCAATACAAGAACGGACTCATCTCGTTCACCGACGCGACGCAGACGGAGCAGACCGCCCTCGCCGCGCAGAACGATCTCGTCTCCGCGCGCGCGACGTACGTGACGGCGATCGTCCGCCTGCGCGTCTCGCTCGCGCCCCCCGATACCGAATCCGCCGCCGATCTGCGGGGGTTCTGAGTCGCCGATGCGCCGCCGCAACATCATCATCGCGATCGTCGCGCTCGCCGCCGTGATCGTCGCCGGCGCCTTCGCCGCGAGACGTTCGCCCGCACCCGTCGCGGTGCGCGAGGTGACCGTTCGCGAGGGCTCGCTGCTCACGAAGCTGCCGGAGACGGGCGTGCTGCAGCTGCCGCGCGTCGCGACGATCCCCGCGGGCGTCGGCGGAAACATCGCCTCGATCGACGTGCGCTCGGGCGAACGCGTCGCCGCGGGCCGGCTCCTCGCGACGCTCGCGAACCCGCAGCTGGTCTCGAATCTGCAGACCGCGATCGATGCGGCCGCGTCGGCGCGCGGCCACACGCAGACGATCGCCGAGCAGAACGCCGTCCTTCCCGAACAGAACCGGTCCGCGATCGTTCAGGCCGAGGCCGCGATCGTCGCCGCACGCTCGCAGCTCTCCCAGGCGCGGCAAGATCTCGTCGCGGGTTCGCAATCCGGGCTCGGCTACGGCGGCCAAACGGCGCAGGAGCAGACCCTCGGCGCCGACACCGCGCTCGCGAAAGCGCAGACCGATCTCGCCGAAGCGCGCCGCACGTACGACGCGAATCGATATCTCTTCGCGAACAAGGCGATCTCCAACGATACGCTGATGCAATCCAAGGCGCGCTACGACGTGGCGCGCTCGACCTTCGATCAGGCGAAGAGCGAACGCTCGATCCTCGGCGGCACGCTCTCCCGCAATACGCAGGTGCTCCGCGACCGCGTCCGCTCGGCGCAGGACGGCTTGCGCCAGGCCGAGGCCGCGCTCGCCGCCGCGAACGCGAACGCGTCGCAATCCAAGGCGGGGGACCTCGCCTCGGCGCGCGCGGACGCGGCGAAATCGCAGAACGACGTCGCCTACGCGCAGGATCAGGTCGCCCATCTGCGCGTGACCGCACCGTTCGACGGCATCGTCGAGAGCGTCGCGTCGCAGCCGAACGATTCGCTGCGCCCGCTGCAGCCGGGCGATGCGATCGTCGCGGGGCAAGCGCTGTTCACCATGGCCGCGAGCGATCGTTTCGTCGTGCGCACGCGCGTCGACGAACAAGACATCGCGAACGTACGCGTCGGGCAGCGCGCGATCGTCGGCGGCGAGGATTTCGGCAAACGCACGCTGCCCGGCCACGTCGTCGCGATCTCGCCGATCGCGCAAAAATCCGACGACCCGACGAACACCTCGCGGCAGATCATCACGACGATCGCGCTCGACGAGCAGCTGCCGTTCCTGCGCGACGGGATGAGCGTCGACGTCGACATCGTCACGCGCGACGTCCCGCACGTCCTCGCCGTCCCGGCCGAGGCCGTCCATCGGGACGATTCGGGCGCCTACGTCTTCGCGGTGCGCGACGGCCGCGCGGCGCGCGTCGACGTCGCGGTCGGCGCGCAGAACGACGCGAACGTCGTCGTGACGCGAGGCATCCGCGCGGGCGACGTGATCGTCGCCGAGAACAACGCCGCCGTCGTCGCGAACGCCCCCGTGACGCCCGCTCCGTCGAGCACGCCCGCGTCGGCCGGCTCGTAACCGCGGTGCGCTGAGATGCGCCTGCCGAGCGTCCGGCGCACGCTCGCCTACGGCCGCGAGGCGGTCGACGCGCTGTGGCGCAACCGCGGACGTTCGATCCTCACGATGCTCGGCATGATCATCGGAACGAGCTCCGTGATCGCCGTGCTCGGGATCGGACACGCGGCCTCGGGAGGGATCGACGCGACGCTCACCTCGTTCGGCGATCCCGGCTACTTCGTGCTCGTCGATCCGCAGCAGCTCGATCCGGGGAGCGCCGCGATCGCCTATCGCGACGTCG
>CAZZZK010000275.1:0-3664 GCA_964658555.1 Vulcanimicrobiota bacterium
GAACGGCCGCCGCGGCGCGTTCGTTTACTACCTAACGACTTCTCGACCCTCATCGGAGATCGTCTCAAGCAATGCAACTCGACCATCGTACCCGCCCGTCGCTCGCAACCCGGATCGGTGCGCTCGGCGGCGCCGCGGCGCTCGCGCTCGGGCTCGGCGCCGCCCCCGTTCGCGCGGCCGATCCCGTGACGCTGACGCTGTACAGCGCGCAGCACGAGCAGATGGTGAACACGCTCATCGCATCGTTCACGGCGCAGACCGGCATTCGCGTGCGCGTGCGTACGGGCGAGGCGCCCGAGATCGCGAACCAGCTCTCGCAAGAGGGCGCGCGTTCGCCCGCCGACGTCTACTTCACGGAGAATTCGCCCGAGCTCATGCTGCTCGACGAGCGCGGGCTGCTCGCGAAGGTCGAACCGTCGACGCTCGCACGCGTCCCCGCGAAGTACAGCGCGCCGAACGGCCGCTGGGTCGGCGTGCTCGCGCGCGAGAGCGTGCTCGCGTTCAATCCCTCGCTGATCGCCGAATCCGCGCTCCCCGCGTCGATGATGCAGCTCTCCGAGCCGCGCTGGAAAGGGAAGCTCGCGATCGCGCCGAGCGATGCCGATTTCCTTCCGCTCGTCGACGCGCTCGTCGCGACGAAGGGCCGCGACGTCGCGCTGAATTGGCTCAAGGGCGTGAAGGCGAACGCGCAAGTCTTCGACGACGACGAGGGCGTCGTCGCGGCGATCGACCGCGGCGCCGTTTCGACCGGGATCGTCAACAGCTACTATTGGGCGCGGCTGCGAACGCAGGTCGGCGCCTCGAAGGCGCACAGCGCGATCCATCACTTCTCGCACAGCGACATCGGCGGGCTCATCAACGTCTCGGGAGCCGCGGTGCTGCAGTCCTCGAAGCAACAGGCGGCGGCGCAGCGCTTCCTCGCGTTTCTCGTGAGCGCGCCGACCCAGGCCGCGCTCGGGAAGAACGACGTCGATTTCGAATATCCGATCGTCCCGGGTATCGCGGCGAACCCGCTCCTGAAGCCGCTCCGCGCGCTGCAGCCGCCCGTCGTCAGCATGACGCAGCTCGGCGACGATCAGATCGCGGCGCAGCTCCTGCGGCAGTCCGGCCTGATCTGATGGCGATCGCCGCGGCCGGCCGCAAACGGCCGCCGGTCGCGCTGATCGCGGCCGCGGCGATCGGTCCGCTCCTCGTGCTGCTGCCGCTCGTTTACACGGCGTCGCAGTCGCTGCTCGTCGGGCGCGACGAGGCGCTCGAGCTCGTCTTCCGGCCGCTCGTCGGCGAACTGCTGATCAACACGGTCGGGCTCGTCGTCGCGGCGACGGCGCTCGCCGCCGCGATCGGGACCGCCGCGGCGTGGCTCGTCGAACGCACCGATCTGCCGGGCCGGCGCGCGTGGGCGGTCCTCGCCGCGGTCCCGCTCGCGATCCCGCCGTTCGTGAGCAGCTACGCGTGGGTCTCGCTGACGCCCGCGCTGCAAGACTTCCGCGGCGCGCTGCTCGTCGTGACGTGCTCCTATTTTCCGCTCGTCTACCTGCCCGTCGCGGCCGCGCTACGCGGCCTCGATCCCGCGCTCGAGGAGTCGAGCCGCGCGCTCGGGCTCGGGCCGTGGGCCACGTTCGCGCGCGTCGTCCTCCCGGCGCTGCGCCCCGCACTCTTCGGTGGGATGCTGCTCGTCGCGCTCAACACCATGGTCGAGTTCGGCGCGTTCACGCTGCTGCGTTTCCGAACGTTCACGACCGAGCTCTACGCCGAGTATCGGACCGGCTTCAACGGGCCGGGCGCGTCGCTGCTCGCGGTGATCCTCATCGCGCTCTGCCTCGCGTGCCTCTTCCTCGAACTGCGCGTGCGCGGAAACGCGCGCTACGCCCGGATGGGGCGCGGAACGAGCCGCGCGGCGCGGCCGCTCGAGCTCGGCGCGTACCGATTTCCGGTGCTGTTCGGCTTCGCGGCGCTCGTCGTCGCGACGTGCGGCGTGCCGCTCGGGATGATCGCGTACTGGCTCACGCAGCACGGTACGGCGGCCGTCTCGCCCGCCGAGTTCTCGATGCCGTTGCTCGTCCAGACGACGCTCACGTCGCTCTCGCTCGGGCTCGCCGGAGCCGCGCTCACCGTCGCGATCGCGTTGCCGCTCGGCTTCCTCGCGACGCGCTTCGCCGGGCGGCTCGTCACCGTTCTCGAGCGCGCGGCCTATCTCGCGCAGGGCGTGCCCGGGATCGTCGTCGCGCTCGCGCTCATCTCGCTCACGGTGCGTTCGGCGCAGCCGCTCTATCAGACCGCGGAGCTGCTCGTCGGCGCGTACGCGATCGTCTTTCTCCCGCTCGCGCTCGTGAGCGTGCGCGCCGCGCTGACGCAAGCCGAACGCGGTCTCGAAGAGGCGGGCCGTTCGCTCGGCCTCGGCTGGGCCGCCGTCGCGTGGCGCGTGCTGCTCCCGCTCGCGGGGCCCGGGCTCGGCGCCGCGGCGGCGCTCGTCTTCGTCTCGATCGTCACCGAACTGACCGCGACGTTGCTGCTCTCGCCGATCGGAACGCAGACGCTCGCGACCGAGGTGTGGGCCGATACCTCGACGCTCGCGTTCGCCTCCGCGGCGCCCTTCGCGGCGCTCATGGCCGTCCTCTCGCTCACCTCGACGTGGTTGCTCGCGCGGCGCTTCGCCGCGGCGCGGACGATCTAGGCGAGGTCGTACGGTGGCGTACCTTCGTATCGACGGACTCGCCAAGGGCTACGCGGGCGAACCCGCGCTCGTCGACGTCGATCTCTCGGTCGACGCCGGCACGCTCGTGACGATCCTCGGGGCATCCGGGAGCGGAAAGACGACGCTGCTGCGCCTCATCTGCGGCTTCGAACGCGCCGACGCCGGCACGATCGCGATCGACGGCCGAACGGTCGCGGGTCCGCGCGTGCACGTCGCCCCCGAGCGCAGGCGCGTCGGTTACGTCGCCCAGGAAGGCGCGCTCTTCCCGCACCTCAGCGTCGCCGAGAACGTCGCGTTCGGTCTGCCGCGCAAACAGCGCCGTGCGGAGTATCGCGTCGGCGAATTGCTCGAGCTCGTCGGCCTGCCCGCCGCCTTCGCGAAGCGCGCCCCGCAGACGCTCTCCGGCGGCGAACAGCAGCGCGTCGCGCTCGCTCGCGCGCTCGCTCCCGCGCCGAGCCTCGTGCTGCTGGACGAGCCGTTCTCGGCGCTCGATGCGGCCCGCCGGATCGAGACGCGGCAGGCGGTCGTCGCCGCGCTCGACGCCGTCGGCGCCACGGCGCTGCTCGTCACGCACGACCAGGCGGAGGCGCTCTCGCTCGGCGACCGCGTCGCCGTGCTGCGGCGCGGGCGGCTCGTCCAGGTCGCCGATCCGGTCACGCTCTATCGCCGGCCGCACGACGCCGAACTCGCGGGCTTCGTCGGCGAGGCGGTCGTGCTGCCCGCGACGGTGCGCGACGGAACGCTGCGCTGTGCGCTCGGCACGCTCGCCGCGCCGCCCGGTGCGCGCGACGGCGTATGCGACGTCCTCGTGCGCCCGGAGCAGATCCGCGTCGCGGCGCCGGAGGCGGAGGGCATCCGCGCGCGCGTGACCGCCGCGACGGTCTACGGTCACATGACGAGCGTCTCGCTCGCGCTCGCGAGCGATGCGACGATCGCGCCGACGGCGCTCGTCGCGGGACAGACGACCGC
>CAZZZK010000276.1:0-3660 GCA_964658555.1 Vulcanimicrobiota bacterium
AACGCTCCGCGCGACGCGTAGACTCGACGTCATGCTCACCACGCTATTCGCACCCGCCCGCGTCGAGGCGCGTCCGCCCGTCTTGGTCGAAGATATCGCCGTGGTAAACGAAGACGATCTCCAGACGAACAAGGTCTGGTATCTGCAACAGAGCCGCCTCTTCTCCGATACGTCGGGCGGCGACGTCGATGCGTACCAGCATCTCTTTCGCATGCAGACGCTGCCGAAGCGCACGCGCGTCTTCGACGTCGGCGATCCCGCACGGATCGTCTATCTCGTGAAATACGGCAAGATCCGGCTCGCGCGCCTCACGCCCGACGGCCGGGAGGTCACCGTCGCGCTGCTGGGTGCCGGGGATATCTTCGGCGAGGAGACGCTCTTCGATCGGGACCAGCCGCGTTCGACGGTGGCGATCTGCGTCGAAGAGACGCTGCTCTGCATGTCGCGGGCGGACGACCTGATGGCGCTGCTCTGGAGCGATCCGCACGTCGCGTTCAACGTCGCGAAGATCTTGAGCGGGCGCCTCGACGACGCCTCGGAGACGATCGAAGACGTTTCGTATGCGAAAGTCCCCGATCGCATCGTGCACCTCTTCGAACGCCTCTCGCACGAGCACGGTCGCCGCGTCTCCGGAGGGATGCGGATCGACGTCGCCCTGACGCACGGCGAGATCGCCTCGGCGATCGGCAGCACGCGCGAGACCGTCTCGCTCGAACTCGGGAAACTCATCCGCGCCGGCCGCGTCCGGCAGGACGGCCACGCGTTCGTCCTCCCCGACGAGCATCGCTCGTGACGCGCCGGGAATCGCTCGCGATCGCCGCGGGCGCGCTCGTCGCCTCGTCGTACGCCGACCTTCGCATCGCGCGCGCCGCTCAACCGCCGCCGACCCTCGACCCGATCCTGCGTTCGAAGCAACCGTGGTTCAACGGTCGTCCGACCGCGGCCGATCTCGCACGCCGCGTCGTCGTGGTCCACGTCTTCACGTTCGCGTGCGTCAACTGCCGCAACGTCACGCCGAACCTCCGCACGCTTCACGCGACGCGCTCGGCCGACGTATCGATCGTCGGCATCCACACGCCCGAGCTCGATTCGGAGCGCGACCCGGCGAACGTCGCGCGGGCGCTTCCGGAACTCGGCATCGTTTGGCCGGTCGTGCTCGATCCGCGGAACGTCCTTTGGGATGCGTACGGCGTCGGCGCGTGGCCGACGCAGTTCGTCTTCGATCGCCGCGGCACGCTCGCGGCTACCGTCGTCGGCGACTCGCAAGACGCGACGCTCGACGCCGCGATCGACCGCGCGGCGCGTACGTACCCTTCGAGCGAACGCGGCGCCCGTTCGTCGTGAAGCCGGCCGCGACGAGCGTTCGCTTTCCGTCGCGGCGCCCGTTCCAGACGGCGACGCGTACCGTCGTCGCGTTCGCCGTCCCGACGACGACGTATGCGGGGAAGCTCGGACACTCGTCGCCCCGGGGCACGAACCCGCGCACCGGCGGCAACGGGCAATCGATCGCGCGGCCGTCGATGCGGAACGGCGGCGCGGCCGCATAGATATCGATCGTCCGGCCCGCCGCGGTGCGGATCGTCAGGCCGCCCGATGCCATACCGAAGCCGAGATCGACGAGACGCCCCGCGACGACGGCGGCCGGCGGCCCCGAAACGGTCGGATAGTAGTGCGCGTCGTCGGCGCACGCGCCGCCGGCCGTCGCGATCGACCAGCACGCCAGAGCCGCCGCGATCGACTTCATCGGCGTCCCTCCCGCACGAGCGACGCGAGTTCGGCGAGATGCCGCTCGACGGAGGCGGCGTAGTGAAGCCGCCGCCCGTCGGGCCACGTCGTCACGTTCGAGGCGGCGTCGGAATCGTGACCCGCATTGAACGCGGTGAGCATCGCGTGCGTCGATCCGTATCGCCGCAGATTCGCCGCGTCGATCGACGCCGCTTTCTCGGCATTTTCGATGACCGACAGCCCGTCGTGGTGCGCCTCGAGCCACGGCCCGTACCCGCCGGCCGGGTCGATCTGAAAGAGCCCGTGCCCGTGGCCGTTCGATTGAAGGACGTTTCGGCCGGAGACTGCACCCGGACCGCCCGACTCCTGCGCGGCCTGAGCCGCGAGCAAGAGCGGATCGATCCCGTGATGCCGCGCCGCACGGTCGATCTCGTCGCGATAGTCGACGCACGCCGGAATCGGGTTCGCGTCGCGCGATACGGCGCGACTCGACGACCCGCTCTCGCTCGAAGCCTTGCGAGCGACGTTCGGCGGCGACGGTCGCGTCGCTTCCGGAGCGCGAGCGACGTGAATCCTCATAACACCTCACGTAAAACGATTGACCGCTACGCCTCGGTCATCACGCGCCGTCGCTGCAAAACAAGACGTCTCGCGAACACGTTGACGGCGATGCGATGCGATGCGATGCGAAGCGTCGTTCAGCGCGGTTTCGCGCGGGGCGGGACGATGCGCAGGATGCGGTAATCGCCCGAGCGGATCGTCACGCCCGTCGCATCGAACCATTCGAGCAGCGGGACCGCGTATTTCCGCGACGTGCCCACGAGGTCGCGAAACGCCGCCATCGTGAGCTGCTTCTCGCGCCGCAACGCGGCTTCGAGCTTGCCGCGGATCTCCGCGATCTGCGAACCGCGATAGACGGCGTCGCCGACCTTGACGAGCGCGCCGCTCGTCTGAAGCGTCTCGAAGGCCTGCGCGAGCCCGACGACGCGGGATTGTTGCATCTGCGCCGCCACGCGTTCGTAATCGGCGGGAACGTACGGGTCCGAAGCATCCGGTGCGAAGGCCGCATCGAAAAACGCGCGTTGCTCCGGCGCGAGAGTCGGCACGAATTCGGGCGTCGCGTAATATCCGCCGCGCGCGAGGATCCGGCCGTCCTCGATCGCGAGCGCGAGAATCCGAAAGAGGACGGGCTCGGGGACGGCGAGCGCGCGCGCGAGGGCGAGCCCGGTCACCCCGACGAGCCACGGCGTCGCGGCCTCGCTCGCGGCGAGCCGTTCGCGGACCCGCTCGAGGAGCTCGTCGACGAGCGCCGCGTCGGCGTAGGCCGCGGGCTTCGCCAGACGCACCGCCCGGCCGCCGTCCGCGAGTTCGTCGAGCGCGGCCTCCGCGATCTCCGCGCGTACGTTCGCGGTCGCGCCGACCTCGGCCGGCGTCGCCCCGGCGATCCCGGCGGCGTGTAACGCCGCCGCGACGAGCGCGAGCTCCGGCGAATCGTCCGCGTAGGCGTTCGCCGCGGCGACGTCCGTGCCGGCGATCGTGCCGCCGCCGAGCAGCGTCTTCGGCGTCAAGCGCCGCACGACGAACGCGGCGCCGGGAAAGACGACGGTCGACTCGCGCAGGTGCAGCGCCGCGGTCACGGCGGACGCCGTCGTCGGAATCGCATCGAAGACGAGCGTGCCGAGGATCTCCGCCGCGCCGAGATACGCGCGCACCGGCATGCGCCGGCGCAGGATGCCGAGCGCTGCCGGAAGCGGCCGGAAGATCACCCGGACCGACGAGCGGGTGACGAACTGCGGGCTCGCGAGCACGGCACCGCGTGCGATCTCGCCCGTCTCGATGCCCGGCAGGTTGATCGCGACGCGGCTCCCGCCGCCCGCGCGTTCGCGCTTGCGGCCGAAGATCTGCAGCCCGCGCACGCGGACCTCGCGCGCGCCC
>CAZZZK010000277.1:0-3650 GCA_964658555.1 Vulcanimicrobiota bacterium
TCCGGCTCGAGCGCGGCGGTCGCGCCGGCGCCGGCGATGCCGAAGGGACGTCCGGCGCGTGCGGACGCACCGAGGTCGACGGGTCCGGCGAGCCGGCACGCCGAGGCGTAGAGCAAGCTCGCGCCCAGAACGACGGCGGCGACGGCGAACGCGACGTCGCGGAGACGTTCGGCGGCCGCGGAGAAGCGAACCCGGCTCGGCACGCCCGGGCCAGTACCCACGCGCGCCGGAACGGGACGAGCGTCAGGCTTTGACGGGCTCGTTTCCGAGGATCGCGCCTTCGATCGACGCGCCGGCCGCGATCTCGTAATCGATGCCGATGATGCTGTCGGCGACCCGCGCGTTGCGGCCGATCGTCGTCCCGTCCCAGACGATCGAGGCGTCGATCGTCGCACCCGGCCCCACGACGACGCGATCGCCGATGACGCTCGGCCCGATCACGCGAACGCCGTCGCCGAGGACGGCGCGCGATCCGATGCGGACGTCGCCTTCGAGCTTCACGTCGTCGCCGAGCACGGCGTCGCTCGCGAATCCGCGCATGCGGCCGCTGCCGACGAGCCGCACCTTCCCTTCGAGCACGTCGGCGGTCGCGAGCCGGTATTCGTTCGGCGTACCGACGTCGCGCCAATACGCGCCCGTCATCTCGAGCCCGTAAAACGCCGAGCGCTCGCGTTGGAGCTCGGGAAAGACGTTCTTTCCGAAATCGTAGAACTCGCCCTCGGGGATGAGGTCGAGGATCTGCGGCTCGAAGATGTAGACGCCCGTGTTGACGAGCTTCGACCGTTCGGTGCCGCGAGCGGGCTTCTCTTGAAAATCGTCGATGCGGCCCGTCTCGTCCGTGATCACGACGCCGTACTGCGTCACGTCTTCGGCGCGCACGAGGGCGATCGTCGCGAGCGCCTCGCGCGAACGATGGAACGCGAGCAGCGCGTCCAGACGCATATCCGTGATCTCGTCGCAGCCGATGACGACGAACGTCTCGTCGCCGAGGAACGCGCGCATCGCCTTCACGGCACCGGCGCTGCCCATCAGTTTCTCTTCGTGCAGGTAGTGCAGCTTGACGCCGTAGGCCGACCCGTCGCCGAACGCTTCGACGATCTTGTCCGCGAGATAGTGAACGTTGATCGCGATCTCGTCGATGCCGAACGACTTGAGGTAACGCATCAAGTGCGCGCTATTGGGTTCGCCCGCGATCGGCACGAGGGGCTTCGGCACCAGTTTCGTCAGGGGATAGAGCCGCGTGCTCATCCCGCCGGCGAGAATCATCGCTTTCACGAAGGCCTCACAGAGAAGAGATTGTCGGCTCGCTCGCGCGCGACGAGCCAAACGAAATACGGTAACGCGAGTTGTCGCCGCCAGCGCCGCGGTTCGCGGATCAGTCGGTAGAGCCATTCGAGGTGACACGCGCGCCAGATCCGCGGTGCGCGCGAAACGTTTCCCACGAGGACGTCGAACGAGCCGCCGACCCCGATTCCGACCGCGCACCCCGTCTCCTTCAGGTGTTCGGCGATCCACAACTCTTGCCGCGGCGAACCGAGCCCGACGAAAATCACATTCGCGCCGCTGCGAGCGATCGCACGCGAAATCGCTTCGCTTTCCGCACGGTCGAAATATCCGTCGCGCGCGCCCGCGACGCGCAAACCCGGATGCCGCGCGGCCAAGAGCGACGCCGCGCGTTCGGCGGTCGCGCCCTTCCCGCCGAGAAGATAGACGCTGCGGCCGTCGCGCGCGAGGGCCGCGCAGAGCGGATCGATGAGATCGACGCCCGTCACGCGTTCGGCGATCCGCACGCCGTGAAGGCGCGCCGCGAGCAGCACGCCGATCGTGTCGCAGAGCGAGAGCGCGCTCCGTTCGAGCGCCGCGCGAAACGCGCGATCGCGCCGCGCGGCGACGATCATCTCCGTCCCGAGCGTCACGACGAGCGCCGGATCCGGGCCGCCCGCGAGCCGTGCGATCTCGCGCACCGCCGCCTCGCGATCGAGCGTATCGACGCGGCAGCCGAGGATTCGCACGGAATTCACGTTAGCGCGCGACGACGCTCGCATGCGCCCGCGCGCGGTAGGCGTCGAGCGCCGGCCGCAAGCGCTCCGCGAGCGCCTCCGGCAGCGTGCCGAGCGGCGACCGGCACGCGCCGAGCTCGAAGCCGAGCTCGTTCATCGCCCACTTCACCGGCACCGGATTCGAGGTCGCGAAGAGCGCCGCGAAGAGTTCGCTCAGGCCGAGATGGATGGCCGCGGCGCCCGCCGCGTCGCCGCCGCGAAAGCGGCCGTGCATCTCGCGCAGCTCCCGCGCGCACAGATGCGCGGCGACGCTCACGAGCCCGTCCGCGCCGAGCGCGAGCGCCGGCAGATAGAGGTAATCGTCGCCGCACCAAACGCCGAAGCCGGGCGGCCGGTCGCGCAGCAGCACCGCGAACTGAGCGAGATCGCCGCTCGATTCCTTGATGCCCGCGATATTCTCATGGCGCCGCGCGAGCTCGAAGACCGTGGCGGGCGCGATGTTCGTCGCGGTCCTACCGGGGACGTTGTAGACGACGACGGGGAGCGTCGTCGCTTCGGCGATCGCGCCGAAGTGCGCGAGCAGCCCGTCGGGCGTCGGGCGATTGTAGTACGGCACGACGGCGAGGATCGCGTCGGCGCCGGCATCCTGCGCGCGACGCGTGAGCTCGACCGCGCGGCGCGTATTGTTGCCGCCCGTTCCCGCGACGACGGCGGCGCGTCCGTCGAGCTCCGCCTTGACGGCGGCGACGAGCGCGAGCTTCTCGTCGTCTTCGAGCGACGGCGCTTCGCCCGTCGTGCCGCACACGACGAGCCCGTCGTTCCCCTCGTCGACGAGAAATCGCGCGAGCCGTGCGGCGGCGCGGAGATCGACGCGGTCGTGCGCGTCGAACGGCGTGAGCATCGCCGTGAGCAGCGCGCCGACACCGGGCGCCCGCGCGGGACCGCTCAGCGGAGCGCCTCCGCGTTCATCTCGCGCGGCACCGTCGACGTGCGGCCGAGCTTGAAGTAATCGTGGATCGCCTGCTCCGCGCGCGCGACCTCTTCCTCGGCGACGAGGACCGAGATCGTGATGTTGGAGTCCGTCGAGTGGATGATCTCGACGCCCGCATCGGACAGCGCGGCGACGACGCGGTACATGACGCCCGAGACGCCGCGCATGCCCGCGCCGACGATCGAGATCTTCGCGCAGTGCGCTCGCTCGCGCAGCGCCATGTTGAGCTCCTTGCGCTCCTCGCGCACGGTCGCCATCTTATCGCTGTCGACGATGAAGAAGACGCCCGCGACGTTGACGTTGACCATATCGACCGAGACGTCGGCTTCGGAGAGCCGGCGGAAGAGTTCGACCTCGAGCTCGCGCCGCCGGTCCGGGTCGTCGATCTCGCCCTGGATGAAGCGCACGAAGGTCACGTCGCGCAGCGACGTGATGCCGGTGACCGGATGCATCGCGTCCGGCGCGTGGCCCTCGTCGATCACCGTCCCGACGTTGGAACGCAGCCCCTTGATGACGTACGGCGTGACCGTCGTACGCGCGAGATCGGCCGCCTTCGCGTGCATCACCTTCGCGCCGTCGGCGGCGAGCTCGACCATCTCCGCGTAGCTCACGCGGTCGAGCGCGTGCGCGCCCGCGATCCGCCGCGGATCGCCCGTCAT
>CAZZZK010000278.1:0-3628 GCA_964658555.1 Vulcanimicrobiota bacterium
CCGCGCGCTCGCGCACACCGGCGGCACGCTCGACAAACTCGAAGCGATCCCGGGCGTCCGCACCGATCTCAGCCCCGAGCGCTTCTTCGCGATCGTGCGCGACGCCGGCTGCGCGATCGCGGCGCAGAGCGACCGGCTCGTTCCGGCCGACAAACGCTTCTACGCGCTGCGCGATCTGACGGCGACCGTCCCGAGCCGCGGCCTGATCGCGGCCTCGATCGTCTCCAAGAAGATCGCGGGCGGCGCGGGCGGGATCGTGTACGACGTGAAGGCGGGCCGCGGCGCGCTCCTGGCCGACGTCGCGAGCGCGGACGCGCTGGCGGGCGATCTCGTCTCGCTGACGGCCCGCTTCGGCCGGCGCGCGCGGGCGCTCGTGACCGATATGGACGAGCCGCTCGGATGCGCGATCGGGACGGGACTCGAAGCGATCGAAGCTCGCGATTTTTTGCGCGGCGTGCGACGCGACCGGCGGCTCGGCGCGATCGTGCGCGCGCTCGGCATCGCGATGCTCGAGGTCGCGGGCGTCGCGGGCGATCCGGCCGCGGCGCTCGCGAGCGGGGCCGGAGCCGCCCGCTTCGATGCGATGCTCGCGGCGCAGGGCGCGGAACCGGGCGCGCTCGATGCGCTCGCACCGCACGCACGGCGATACGTCGTGCGCGCGGGGGCGGCGGGATTCGTGCGCGCGATCGACGCCGTCGCGCTCGGTGAGGCGGCGCGCGATCTCGTTCGCCGCGCCGGCGCGACGGCGGGGATCGTCGTCGCCGTGCGGACGGGCGACGCCGTCTCGGCGGGCGACCGCCTCGCGACGCTTCACGGCGACGATCGGGATGCGGCCGCCGTGCTCCGCGCGTTCGAGATCGGGCCGCAGCGCCCCGAGCCGCGGCCGCTCGTCTATCGGACGATCGTCGCGGATGCGTCGTCGACGGCCGACCGTTCGACGCTCGAAAGCAGGTAGAGCGGGCGCGCCTTCACTTGATCGTAGATGCGGCCGAGGTATTCGCCCGCGATCCCGATCGTGATGAGCTGGACGCCGCCGAGGAAGAGGATCGCGCTCATCATCGACGTGTAGCCGGGTTCGTTCAGTCCGAACGCTTTGAGCACGAGGACGATGATCGCGTAGAAGAACGCGATCACGCTGACGACGAATCCGAGATAGGTCGCGAAGCGCAGCGGGATCTCCGAGAACGACGTGATGCCGTCGATCGCGAATCTGAGCATCTTCGAGAACGGATACTTCGAGGTGCCGCCGTAGCGCGCGTCGCGTTCGTAGACGACGCCCGTCTGCCGGAACCCGACCCAGCTCACGAGTCCGCGCAGGAAGCGGTGCTTCTCGCGCGTCTCGCCGAGCGCGTCGACGACGCGCCGGCTCATGAGACGGAAATCGCCCGTGTCGACGGGGATCGAGACGTTCGTGAGGCGCCGGATCGCGCGATAGAAGACGCGCGCCGTGAAGAGTTTGAACGCGCCTTCGCCCGCGCGCGTGCGCCGCGTCGCGTAGACGACGTCGTAGCCCTCGCGCCACTTCTCGAGGAACGCTTCGATGAGTTCGGGCGGATCCTGGAGATCGCCGTCCATGAGGATGACGGCGTCGCCGCGTGCGACGTCGAGCCCCGCCGTCGCCGCGATCTGATGGCCGAAGTTGCGCGACATGTCGACGATCACGAGATGCGGATCGCGCTCGCGCGCCGCGCGCAGCACGGCGAGCGTCGCATCGCGCGAGCCGTCGTTGACGGCGACGACCTCGTACCGGTCCGGCGGCGCGGCGACGCGCGTCATGATCGCGGAGATCCGCCGCAACAGCTCGACGACGTTCGCTTCCTCGTCGAAGAGCGGGACGACGATGCTGATGAGGCTCATGCGAGTTCCGAGCGCACCGCTTGCCAGAAGAGCGGGAACAGCAATTCGTGCGGACCCGTGAACGAGAAGCCCTTGCCCGCCGTCCCGAGGTGCGGCCGGCGAACGACGTTCGTCTGCGGCCGGTACTGCCGGATGAAGTCGAAATCGGCGGTCGTGAAGTCGCCGCCGTAGCCGAGATTGCGCGCGACGCTCACCGCCTTCAGGAACGCTTCGGGCAAGAGCACGGCGGAGCCGAAATTAAGGTAGACGCCGCCGTCGAGCAGCTCGGCGACGATCGCGCACAAGAGCCGGAAGTCGACGAGCGACGCCTCGCCGAGCGCGGCGCCGTCGGCCTGGGGATGCGCGTGGACGATGTCCGTTCCGATCGCGACCGTCACGCAGAGCGGCACGCCGGCATTCGCGCACGTCGCGAGCACGGAGTCGGACGCGAAGGGCGCGCCCGCCGCGAGCAGGGCTTCGCCGAGCGCACGCCCGACGCCGAGCGTGCGGCGGTCGGCGATCGCGCCGAGGATGAACGACGCCGTCTCGCCGGACATACCGAAGGAGCCGTCCTGCAGCGCGAGGTCGACGTCTTCCGAGGTCTTGCCGACGAGCGCGAGCTCGGTATCGTGAATGGTCACCGAGCCGTTCGAGGCGATCCCCGAGACGTAGCCGTCGCGCACGAGATCGCAGAGCATCGCGCCGAGGCCGACCTTGACGACGTGGCCGCCCATGCCGACGAGCACCGGCCGGCGGCGTTCGATCGCGCGCGCCGTCCGCGCGACGAGCTCGCGAAGCGAGCCTCCGGCCAGGATGTTCGGCAATGCGTCGAACCACTGTCGGAATGATGCATCAGCCGCTACCGTCCGGCCGCGGTCGTCGCGTCCGACCTTCGACGGGCGTGACTCGAGCGACGTCACCCGTAAGCGCTCGAGATCGATCGGCTGATATCCCACGCTCGGGCGGTTCCCTGGCGCGGCTCACAGCTCTTGCCGTAGCGACGGGCTGCTCGCTCGCGACCGGCTGCGCGAAGCAGCAGCCGCCGTCGGCCGTGACCGTCGCGTCGTCCGTCGCTCCCGCGCCGCTCGGGACGCCGTTCGGCGTCGGCGGCGGCGCGTCGCCCGAAGCGAACGCCGTCGTCACCGCCGCGCCGAGCGATTCGGCCGGCCGCGTACCGTCCGCGATCGCGCTCGCATCGCCGAACGCGGGCGCCGCCTCGCGCGTGCCGCCTTCGGCAGTCGCATCGTCCGCGGGCGGTTCGCCGACGGGTGCCGCGCCGCACTTCCTCGCGGTCGACCTCGCGCCGCACGTCGTGCACAGCGGCGATACGATCCACTGGCACGTACGGACGACGGCCGGCGTCACGAACGTTTCCGCGAGCGTGAAGGCGTATCGCTTCACGCTGCAGCGCGAAGCACCGGGCCGGTTCGGGCTCGCGTTCTCGATCCCGCAGGGCGTTCCGTGGTTCTTCCACGGCCGGTACACGCTCGACCTCACGGCGAGCGATGCGGCGGGTCAGGTGGCGAACACGTCCGCGATCATCGACTTCCAGTGAGCGATCGCGGCTCGAGCGTACCGGACGCCGTCCTCGATCACGGCCGCGCGTCGCGAACGGCGCTGCCCGAGATCATCTACGGCGCCGGGAAGACGCGCGAGCAGATCGCGCGGATCGCGAACGAACTGTTCGCGCGCGCGGGGTTCGCGCTCGCGACGCGGGTCGCGCCGGAGGACGGCGTGCCCCTCGCGAGCGAGCTGCCGCATACCGGCGTCGACCAGCGGATAGCCGGTTCTG
>CAZZZK010000279.1:0-3556 GCA_964658555.1 Vulcanimicrobiota bacterium
CGTCGTCCACGCGAGCCCGGCGATCCGGCGTTTCGCGCGCGAGCTCGGCGTCGATCTGCACGACGTCGTCGGGAGCGGCCCGCACGCGCGGATCACGCGCGACGACGTCGCCGGGCACGTGAAATCCGTGCTGGCGCGGCCGGCCGCCGAGCAGCGGCGATCCGGCGCGGGCGGAAACGCGAGCGCGCGGGGCGGCCCGTTGCCGTTCGAACTGCCGCCGCCGCCGCGCGTCGATTACGCGTCGTTCGGCGAGATCGAACGCGTCGCGCTCTCGCGCATCCGCAAGATCGCGGGCCCCAGCCTGCATCGCAATTGGATCTCGATCCCGCACGTTACGAACGACGACGAGGCCGACGTCACCGAGCTCGAGGCGTTCCGCAAACGGCTCGGCACGGAGCGTCCCGACGTGAAGGTGACGATGCTCGCGTTCGCGATCGTCGCGGCCGTCTCGGCGCTACGCGCCTATCCCGACGTCAACAGTTCCCTCGACGGCGACGAGCTCGTCCTCAAGCGCTATTACAACATCGGCTTCGCGGCCGACACGCCGAACGGACTCGTCGTCCCCGTGCTGCGCGACGCGGAGAAGAAGGGCATCTTCGAGATCGCCGCCGAGACGGCGGCGCTCGCGAGAAAAGCGCGCGAGGGCAAGCTCACGGGCGCCGACATGTCGGGCGGGACGTTCACGATCTCGAGCCTCGGCGGGATCGGCGGTACGAGCTTCACGCCGATCATCAACGCGCCCGAAGTCGCGATCCTCGGTCTGAGCCGCGCCGCGCTCAAACCCGTCTGGGACGGCGGAGCGTTCGTGCCGCGACTCATGCTGCCGCTCTCCCTCTCCTACGATCATCGCGTGATCGACGGCGCACTCGCCGCACGCTTCAACGTCCATCTCGCCGCCGTCCTCGCCGACGTCCGCCGCGCGCTGCTCTAGCGTCTCAACACCCGTACCCGATCGGCCGAACACAATCGTGAGCGAGCGCACACGCCGCGATGTATGCGTGTGCCCCGCGAGCGAGGGACCCTTTGGAAGACCGCACGATTACCGTATCGCTCGACGTCGCACGTCGCAGCGTCACGTTACCCGACAACTATCGGCTGCAGCGTAGCGACGGCGAGATCGTCTCGTATCTGCTCGGCGGTCAGAATTTCTCGTACTCGATCTCGCCCGCGACGCACGCGCTCACCTGGGGGGCGTTCGGTACGGAGTTCACGACGCTCGGCGAAGTCCGCGCGCTCGCGCGCGAGCATCCGTCGAACGCCGTGCCGGCGATCGAGGACGAGTCGACGGATCTGCCCGTCGTCGACGAGCCGGAAACGGTCGGCATCGAACTCTTCGGCAACATGCTCGACACGATCGCCTTCCTCCGCGTGCGGCTTCGCGCGCTCGCCGATCTGATGATCGCGGCGGGCGTCGTGACGGGGCCGGAGCTTCTCGGAAGCTACCACGAGTATCACGAACGCAGCTTCCAAGCCTATCGCGATCACATGCTGCTGCGCCCCGATATCTTCGAGCAGCGTTTCTCGGGCTGGCTCGCGACGGAGCAGGAGTATCGCACGCGTTTAGCAGAGTCTAGCGACGTCGGTACGTAGCGTTAGGGCGAGGCTCTTTCCACGGTCCCGATGGCGACGTGTCGAGCCGATGCTCCGCGGATGCCTCTCATCACCCTCGTGATGGACAAGGCCGAGCTTGAATTTTAGTACCCTTCGCCTACGCCCGTATCAACTCGGAGCGCAGCGGGCAATCGTCGAGGCGCGCGGACGCGGGTGTCGCGCGCAACTCGTCTCGCTCGCGACCGGCCTCGGCAAGACCGTCGTCATCGCGACGCTTCCCGAACTCTTGGAGCTTCGGCCGACCGACGTCACGCTCGTCGTCGCGCATCGCGACGAATTGATCTCACAGCTCGTCGAAAAGATGAAGGCGCAGAATCCGAACGCCGTCGTCGGGATCGAGAAGGCCGATATGACGGCGCCCGACGATTGTACGATCGTCGTCGCGACGGTGCAGACGCTCACGGGCACGCGGCTCACGCGTTTCGTCACGAAGTTCGGGCGGCGCATCGCGCTCTTCGTCATCGACGAAGCACATCACGCGGCCGCACCGACGTATCGCGCGATCCTCGAAAAGATCGTGCAGAAGCGGCCGGACGCGCTCGTCGTCGGATTCACCGCGACGCCGCAGCGCGGCGACGGCGCGCTGCTCACCGAGATCTTTCCGGAGACCGTCTATCAGATGGACGCGCGGGCGGCGATCGAGGCGGGCTATCTCGTCCCGGTTCGGTCGTACGCCGTCGCGACGGAGGTCGATCTCGATAACGTCGCGTCGCGCGCCGGCGACTTCGTGCTCGGCCAGCTCGCCGACGCCGTCGATACGGAAGAACGCAATCGCGCCGTGCTCGCCGCGTACCAGCGCCTGGTACCGGGGAAGAAGACGCTGATCTTCACGGCCTCCGTCGAGCACGCGCGCAACGTCGCGACGCTCTTCAAAGAGGCCGGGATCGCGGCCGAATTCGCCAGCGGCGAGACGCCGCAGGCCGAGCGCGAACGGATCGTCGAGGGCTTCCGCGGATCGCGCGTCGACGTGCTCGTGAATTGCGGTCTCTATCTCGAGGGCTTCGACGTGCCGTCGATCGCCGCGATCATCAACGCGCGGCCGACGAAATCGACGACGCTTTACACGCAGGTCACCGGCCGCGGTCTGCGGCCGCTCGAAGAGTACGCGTATCTGCTCTCGGAGTTACCGTTGCCGCTCGCGCGGCGCCAGGTGATCGAGCAGAGTCCGAAGCCGTACGCGACGATCATCGACATCGTCGATCGCGCGCGGCGCCACCAGCTCGTGACGCTGCCGACGCTCTGGGGGCTGCCCGCGCAGATCGACGCGATGGGCGAGCTGATCACGACGCTCGCGGAACGGTACGAGGAACTGTTCCGCAAGGATTCGCGCCGCGCCGCGCGCGTGCGGACCGCAGAACAGGTCGACGCCGGCTTGCGCGAAGTCTTCGAAGCGGAGAACCCGCGCCACAAGCCGGTCGCCTGGCAGATGGTGAGCCCGGAACATTGGCGGCTCGAACGCCCGGCGCAGCGCACCGCGCGCGATCGCAAGGGCCGGCCGATCGCGAATTTCGGTGCGAAGTTCGACGAGCACGTGCTGATGGCCAAGCGCATCGCGCCGCACGAAAACGCCGACGCGTTCGCCTACCGGATGCTCGACGTCGATCGTCGCTCGGTCGCCGAGGAATCGCAGATCGTGGAGGTCACGCTGCGCGGCGACGTCTGGATCGCGACCTATAAGGCGGGGCGCGGCGTCGCGCGCGATCTCGTCAGCGCACCGAGCCTCCCGGACGCGATCGCCGCGGCGAGCGCGCGCATCGAATCGGGCGATCCGCTCCCCGGCCGCGGCAAGCCGCATGCCGGCGCTCCGAAACGCCGGAACGGCAACGCGCGCCGCTGGCAGGGCGCGCGCCGTAAGGGCGCGCCGAAAGCCGCGGGCGAGACGGCGTAAGCGACCGGCGCCGGGGCGTGCAAGGCGAGCGGGTAGCTCGCCCGGCGCGGCGTACGA
>CAZZZK010000280.1:0-3549 GCA_964658555.1 Vulcanimicrobiota bacterium
GGCTCGTCGAACGGCAACGGCGCGTCGCACGGAAACGGTCACGCGACGAACGGCGGGGCGACGATGACGTCGTTACGCTCGATGACCGAGCTTCCGCCGCCGACGATCCGAAAGGCGATGATGACGGGCGTCGGCATGTGCCCGAAGTGCGGCGGAAACCTCGTCTCGCAGGGCGGCTGCATTCAATGCCTACAGCAATGCGGCTACGTCGGGAAGTGTTCGTGATACGATAACGCTTCGATCGAAGCGTGGCGAGCGCGTAATGAAGCGCAGGGGCGGCAAATCGGAGGGGCACGTCTGCGACGTGCCCCGTTCTCGTAGGCGAGGTCGGGCCCGTAACCCGTGACGAGCTGCGAAGTCCGTGAAAAGGCCGCTTCGCCCAGGCATGGCACCATCGAACGACGTCGTTCGGGCGGCAGTGAGGGTTGAGGCAAGGTGGCTCGCCTTCAGCCGCACCGTCTCGAGGATCTCTCGTATCCGTTCGATCGGTTGCCCTTCCGGATCGGGAACGTGCGCGTCAGCGATCGCCCGGGACGTCCGGCTCGACGAGGATCGGGGTGCGCCGCGGTCGCGGGATGCCGGTAATCGTCGGCACCGGCGTCGGAACGGCGTACGGCGTGAAGGTTCGCGAGGCCGCCTGCGGCGTGCGTTCGGCGTACGGGCTCGGGGTCGCGAGCGCGCCCGCTGGTCGCGACGAGATCGTTAGCGTCGCCGCGCGAGCGTCGTACACGAACGTATCTCCGAGCGCGCTCGCGACACGGGCGACGGGAAGATAGCGGACGTCGCTCCCGTGCGAACGATCCCGTTCGAGAAACGGTCCCTCGTCTTCGGTCGGGATCCGGATGCGACGGTCGTGAAGCTGCAGGATGAGCGAGCGGTTCTTCGCGTCGTAGGTGACGCTCGTCGCGAGCTCCCGCGCGTACGGATCGACGGGCGCGTAGATGCGGCCGCGCACGAGCATCGCCGGCGACGACGACGCGACGAGCCGTCCGTCGATGACGACCGTGACCGGTCGCGCGATCACGGGTATCGCTCGTTCACGACGGTACTCGGGTTCCCGGTGCCGAATCGTTACCGATCATGACCCGCTCTTCTCTCCGCGTCGTGCTTCGCCGTTCTTCGGCGGCGCTCGTCATCGCACTATTCGTCTCCGTCGTACCGCTCGGCGTTCGCGCGCAGACGGCCGGTACGCAGTTGACGGCGGAACCGATCGTCGTCGTCTATCCGCTCACGCCGACGGGCTCGTCCGGTTCGTCGGACGTCGGAGCGAATCTCGCCACGGCGATCTCGACGAAGCTCGTGTCGCTCGGGGGACTCGTCGTGAAGCCGTACGCGCCCGGTACGGCACGCGCGGACTACCTCAGCGCCGCGGTCACGCAAGGTGCCGATTACTACATCACGGGCTACCTCACGGCTCTCGGAACCGAAGTCTCGCTCGTCGAACAAGTCGTCTCGACGCGATCGGGCAGCATCGTCTACAGCACGACGGCGCTCGCGAGAACGTATTCCGACGCGATCGATCCCGCGGTCGACCTGCGTCAGGCGATTCTGCGGCACGCCGGCCGCGGACTCGCGGCGCTCGATGCGCCGCCGCCGCCGAGTCCGTCGCCCGAAGCGAATTCGAGCGGTCACGGCGTCGGCCTCAACCCGTTCAAAGCGTTCGCGCACCGGAAGCCCGCGCCCGCACCGTCGCACGCGCCCGCCGTCGTCGCGGTCGCGGCGACGCCCGCGCCCGTCGCCGCGCTCGTGATCGCGACCGGCGGCGGCGCGGATCCGAGCCAGCGCGCGTACGCATCGCTCGCCCTCGCGAACGCGCTCAAAGCGCGCGGCGTCTCGAGCGCCGTTCTCGCGGTCGGTGCCGCCGACGTCGCGGCCGGCGCGCGCGAGCTCTGCTCCGATAACGGTGGGAACGGCACGTTCTACGAGGGGTCGCTCGACGTCGGGCGCGAGCGCAGCGGCGCGAGCGTTCGGTACGACGTCACGACCTACGATTGCAAGGCACACGTCATCGGCCGTCAGCGCTCCGCGGCGACCGCCGGCTCGCAGAACAACGTCCAGACGGCGATCGAGACCGTCACGGCTCGCGTCGCCGCCGCCTTCGCGTCGCGTCGCTGATGCCCGCCCGGCCGCGAACCGCCTCAGTCGGCTTCGTCGTCCGAGAGCAGCCCGGGCGGCAGCGTGGTTTCGATCGTCCCCGCCGCGAGATCGATCCGTCCGACGAACGCCTTGACGAGCGGAACGAGGCGAGCCCCGGGCGCGACGATCAGGCAGTCCTGCGCCGGGTAGTGCTCGACGCCCGTCACGCGCGCGAGCTCCGTCCCCGACGCGTCGATCAGCCGTAATCCGATGAGATCCGCATCGAAGAACTCGCCCGGCGCGAGCGCGATCGCCTCCCGCTCGGCCGAGAGCACGGCACCGACGAGGACGGCGCTCGCCTCGGGCGTTTCGTAGCCGTCGAAGGCGATGACCAGGCGGTCGTGATGGCGCCGGACGGACGCGCACGCGAGCTCGCCGCGCGACCCGTCGCGCGCGACGAATGCGTACCTGCGACCGCTCGCGAACGCGTCCTCGCCGACGGGCGTCGGCTGCAGCTTGAGCTCGCCGCGAACGCCGAACGTTCCGGTCAACCGCCCGACGGCGAATTCGCTCATACGCCGCCCGCGACGCCGCTCACGCGCTCTCCCTATGCCGGCGGTTCGCTCGCAACGCCCCGATGCCGACGAGCACGAGACCTGTCGCGATCCCGGCGTCGCCGACGTTGAAGATCGAGATCCGCGAGAATGCGAAGAAGTCGATCACGTAGCCGTGGGCGATCCGGTCGACGACGTTGCCGAGCGCTCCGCCGAGCATCATGCCGAAACCGACCTGGGCCGCGCCGGAGACGGCGAGCGTCGTTCGCAGGAGCGCGAAGACGAGCGCCGCGGCCGCGACCGCGAGGGCGACGAGCGCGAGCGGCCGTCCGCCGAAGAACCCCATCGCGCCGTGCGTATTACGCACGACGCGCAAGATCAAAACGGGCGGGAGCAGCGCGATCTCGGTCCCGGCTGCGTAATGGGCCGCAACGTACCGTTTCGAGGCGAGGTCGGCGAGTCCGACGAGCGAGAGCGCGACCGCGATCCGATCGAACGTCGGTTATTCCGCCTCGTCGTGATCGACGATCGCTTCCGCCCCGTTTCCGTGCGGCGCGGCGTCGGAGGAGGCTGCCGCCGGCGCGGTCTCCGCGGATGCCGCCGGCGCGGCTTCGAATGCGGCACCGTCGTCCTCTTCCTCGGCGTCGGAATCGACGATCTCGATCGTGACGCGGCCTTCTGCGCCCGCGCGTACGATCGTTCGCAGCGCTTGCGCGACCCGGCCGGCGCGGCCGATCACCTTCCCGAGATCGCTCGGATCGACTTCGAGTTCGAGAACCGCGCCGCGCGCGTCGGGATGGAGTTCGACGAAGACGGCGTCCGGTTTGCTGACGAGCTTCTTCGCGAGGAAGGTCAGCAGTTCGACGGCGCGCGGGTGCGCGATCTCGTCCTTGCCCTCGCCCTCTGCCACAACGTCACA
>CAZZZK010000281.1:0-3533 GCA_964658555.1 Vulcanimicrobiota bacterium
GCCGCCCGGTGAGCGTCCCCGCGACGCTGCCGCCCGGGACGAGCGGCGCGAAATCGGCGAGGTCGAGCCCCTGCGCGCGGACGTCGAGATCGACGGGCGCCGCCGCGGGCCCGAATCCGAACGGCGAGACGACGAGCGGCAGCGAGCCGGCGAGATAGGCGCGGCCCTTCGCGAACCCGACTTCGACGCCGCTGAGGACGACGTCGCGGCCGCGCAGCGAGAATTCGCCGAGCGCCTGGGGGATCGCGACGCCGCGCGCGCTCGCCGCCTCGAGGTCGAAGCCGCCCTCGACCTGCGGCACGGCGCGCGTCCCGCCGATCTTGAGATCGGCTTCGGCCGTCCCGCGCAGTGCGGCGCCGGCGAGGCCGAGGCGCTCGGCGAGCGGGGCGACGTCGCGGCTCTTGAAGTGGACGCCGAGCGCGATCGGATCCCGCTCGCCGAGCCCGAAGCTCCCCGAGCCCGTCGCCGAGAGCGAGGGCACGTCGAGCGTCGCGTGATCGATCGTCGTGCGGCGCAGCGACGAGACGGCCGAGATCTCCAGCCGGTCCACGGGGATCGTCCCGATCCGGCCGCCGCGCAGCTGGGCGATCGTCCGCACGTCGGGGTCGCGCAGCGGGCCCGCGAGCGTCGCGTCGGCGTCGACCCGGCCGCCGATCGGGAGCGACGCGCCGATCGCCGGAAGCCAGACGCCGAGGTCGAGATCGCGAACCCGGGCGGTGCCGTCGAAGCGCGAGCGCGGAACGATCTCGGCGAGCGGGACGGCTCCCGGGAAGGTGAGCGTCCCGGCGACCCGCAGCGTCCCGGCCTCGCCGCCGAACGCGACGCGCCCGCGCACGCGCCGTCCGCTCGAAGTCCATTGCGCGAGCGAATCGCCGAGATCGAATCGGCGCACGCGCAGGCCGGCGATCGCGATGTCGGCGTCGGTCACGATCTCGCGGCCGCGCTTGACGAACGTCGTCGCGACGTGGCCGCGGCCCGCGAGCGTATCGCCGTCGTCGAAGAGTTCGTCGAAATCGGCCAGGTCGGCGTGCGGCGCGTTCACGATGAGCGTCGTATCGTTGCCCGCGACGCTCGTCGTGAAGGCGACGCGGGTCGACCCGACGGCGACCCCGCCCTCGGAAAGGGAGACGTCGCCCGGGGCGGCGCGCACCGCCGTGCGGAAATCGGAGAAGGCGAGGCCGGCGAGATTCCCCTCCGGGATCGCGATCCGGCCCGCGGCGAGGTAGCCGCCGCCGGCCGCCGTCACGTCGAGGTCGCCGAAAACGGTCCCCGCGATCTCGCGATCGCCCGCGCCGGCGAGCCGGGCGATTTGCCCGAGCGGAGACGGCAAGAGGTGCAGGCGCGCCGCGATCTGCGGCCGCGGGAGGCCGAGCCCCGCGACGTTCCCGCTGCCGGACACGAGGGCGCCGCCCCACGTCGCGTCGACGTTCGCGAGCGCGAGCCGGGTGCGCCCGAGCGTGACGTCGCCGCTTCCGGCGAGCGGGATACCCGCGAACGTCGCGTCCGCGAGCGTCGCGCCGCCGGAGAAGACGGGCCCGCCGCCGCGTTCGCCGACCGCGCCGATCGCCGCGATGCGCCCGGGCCGCAGGTGCGGGATCGCGAGCGCCGCTCCCGCCGCCGCGGGTCCGACCGAGAGTCCGATCCCGCCTCCGGCGTCGAGCGTCCCCGCGGCGGCGACCGTCCCGCCCGCGATCGTCCCCGTCGCCGCGTAGACGCGGAGCCGCCCGCCGCTGACGCCCGCCGTGCCCGCGACGCCCGAGAGCGCCAGGCCCCGCAGCGCCGCTCCGGGCGTGCGCGCGCCCTCCGTCTGCACGACGACGCCGCGGCGGTCCAGGAGCAGGGCGACGGGGCCGGCGACGCTGCCGCTCGCTCCGAGCGGCCCGGTCACGCTCGCGAGCCGCGCGAAGTCTCCGACGTACTCGCCTCGCAGCGCGAGCCGCGAGCCGTCGTACGCTCCGGCGCCCGCGAAGCGTCCCCACGGGCCGGTCGCCCGAACGTCGCCGACGCGCACGCTGCCGAAGGCGCCCGCGAGATCGCCCGAGACCGCGTCGAGACGGACGCCGCCCGCCGCGATCCCCCGGCCCGCGAAGCGCCCGGCGATTCGGAACGCCGACGGCGGTCCGGCCCCCGCGAACGCGCCCGAGATCCGTCCGCCGACGAGCGGCGCGGCGAGGGCGAGCCCGGGGAGGACGGCCCGGGCGTTCGCGACGACCGGATAGTCGCGTGCGTCGAGCCAGAACGCGCTCTCGTTCGTCCGGCGCCGGAGGACGAACGTGCCGGCGAGATCGGAGCCGTCCGAGCGCTCGATCGCGAGCGGCCCGAACGCGCCGTCGCCCTGCGGATCGACGTGGAAGGCTCCCGCGATCGACGTTCCGCCGCCCGCTCCCGAGACGACGCCGCGCGCGTCGAGCGCGAGCCCGTCGCCCGCGACGAGCGCCGTCGCGCGCACGTCCGCCTCCGGCGCCGTCTGCGCGAGATAGGGCACGCCTCCGGCCGGACCCGCGCCGCCGAGGACGAGCGACGTCCGCGCGAGCGGACCCCCGAGCGCCACGGCGCCGTTCGCCGTGAAGGCGAGCCCGCCGTAGCCGCCCGCGACGCCGACGAGGTCGAGCGCGCTCTTTGCGTAGACGACGCGCCCGCGTAGCGCGGTGAGCGGGAACGAACCGTACGCGGCTGCGGGTGCGTCGAACCGCGTCGCGACGACCGGCATCGCGGCGCGTCCCTCGACGAGCGTCGCGATCTCCGCGGCGCCGCGCAGCGGCAGGGCGTGCGAGACGGCGAACAGGGTGCGTACCGCCGCGAGGTCGCCCGAAGCGCGCACGCCGAGCCGGAACGCCGGCCGATGCCAATCGAAGATCCCGCCCGCGAGCCGGACGCGCAGCGGGCCGAGAAAGCCGGCGAGCTCGGGCGACGCGATCCCGGAATCGCTGACGTCGAGCCGGCCGCCGAGCGCGTACGCCGGCTTCGCGATCCCGGCGACGTTGAGGGCCGCCGCCGTCACCCGTCCCGACCCCGCGACGTGCATCGGGAGCGGGTCGCCGAAGCCGTAGATGCGGACGTCGAGATCGCGCAGCGTCCCGGCCCGGACGCTCGACGCCGGGGAGTCGATGAAGTAGTTCGCGATGGGAGCGATCGCGAGCGACGCCGCACGCACCCGCTGCTGCGCGTAACCGCGCGCGCGATCGATGCGCCCGGCGAACTCGATCGGCTGGGGCCGGCTGCCCGCGACGTTCGCGTGCAGGCGATAGACGGTGAGGGCGCTCGTATCGACGCGTCCCTCCCCCGCGACGCCCTCGACGGCGAGCCGGCGCGCCTGCGGGATCGCGCGCCCGGGATCGACGACGACGAGGCCGCCGTCGCGCACGCGCACGACGAACCGCCAGGGCGCGCGGGTATCGGCGACGGGGGGCGAGGCGGCCGGAGCGCCGGCGGCGCCGCGCGCGAGCCCGGGCAGCGCGTACGATCCGTCGGCACGCCGCCGGACGACGAGCGTCGGCCGCTCGAGATCGACGGCCGAGAGCCCGAATCGCCGC
>CAZZZK010000282.1:0-3532 GCA_964658555.1 Vulcanimicrobiota bacterium
GGGCCGGCCGGGGGACGTCGTCGCGGTCACGGGACCGCTCGGCGCGAGCCGCGCCGGGCTCGCCCTCGCGCTCGATCCGGCGCTCGCGGTCTCGGGTGCGGTGCGCGCGCGCGCGGCCGCGGCCTTCGCCGTCCCGGAACCCCGGATCGCCGAAGGACGCTGGCTCGCGGCCTCCGCGCACGTACGCGCGATGATGGATTCCTCGGACGGCCTGGCGACCGATCTCGGCCGGCTCGCCCGCGCGAGCGGCTGCGGCGCGACGATCGACGACGTCCCGATCGATCCCGCCGCGCGCGCCGTCGCGGAGGCGGCCGATGCCGCTCCGATCGCCTACGCCCTCGCGGGCGGCGAGGATTTCGAGCTGATCGCGACCGTCGCCCCGCGCGCGTTCGCGCATCTCGCGCACCGCTTCCGGCTCCGGTTCGGGAAGCCGCTGCTCGCGGTCGGGCACCTCACCGCGGAGCCCGGCGTGCGCGATGCGGCCGGAGAGGCGATCGCCGCGACGGGCTACGATCACCTCGGCTGATGAGCCTCGCGTGTTCGCGCCGCGCTACGCTCGGTCGCCGCGGCGGCCGATAGCAAGGAGAGCGATGAACGAATCTACGACGGGAGCGGCCCCGCGCGGACCCGATCGGCGCCGCGACGTCGCGCACCCGGGTCCGATGCTCGTTCGGCAGTATCTCGAACCGCTCGGCCTGAGCCCGGCCGACGTCGCGCGCCACGTCGGTATGGACGCGGCGGTGCTCGCCGCGATGCTCGCGGGCGACGCGTCGATCGACGTCGACACGGCGATTCGCGTCGGACGCGCGCTCCAGATCAACCCGCGCCGGCTGATGGCGGAGATGAACGATCACGACTTCGCGATCCGCCGCGCGAACGCCGTGCTCCAAGCGATCGGCGTGATGCCGGACGACGGGCGATTGCCGTTCCCGGAGACCGGGTTCTTGCGCGGCGTGCTGACGGGCCTGCGCGAATCGTGGGGCTACGAGGACGTGCGATTCGAGACGCTCGCCTTCGTCGAACGCGCGCAGCGCGCCGAAGCCGACCTCCGCTCGTTCATCCATCCGATCGAGCAAGGCTCGCTGCTGCGCGTCTTCGATCGCGACGATGCGATTCTGTGGAGCGGGCCCGTACTGCAGACCCTCGACGGGAAGCCGTTCCTGCCCTACGTCCGGCCGTCGATCTGGATCGACTGGTTCACGGACCGGTACGCCGCGGAGTACGTCCCGGTCGCGTCCGCCGCGCATCGCCCGCCGCTCGGACGATAGCCCTTTCCGCGCCGCAACCGGCGCGGGCTCGCGGCCTCAGCGCGGGGCGACGACGATCCCGCCGTCGTCGCGCGCGATCGCGTAGCCGCAATCGAGCGCAGCCGCGGCGGCGCGCGCCCGGGCTCGGGGATCGGCCGGATAGACGATGAAGAGCACCGCGCGTCCGGCTTTCGCGCCGTCGCACGCCGGACGCAGGTCGCCCGTCGCCGCGGCGGCGCCGCCCGAGGCGGGCACGACGTCCGCGCGGGGGTCGAGCGGCGCGACGTCCGAGACCGTCGCGCCGAGCACGTCGACCCCGGACGGCTCGTGCGCCGCGAGCCAAGAGAATATCCCGGTTCCGTATCGCGCGTCGAGCCGTTCCGCGCGTCGCTCGGGAGATTGCGAACACGCGCTCGCGGCGAGGAGCGCGAGCGCGAACGCGGCGCGCGTTCGGCGCCGCACGGCGTCGCGTCTAGCCGGCGCGCTTCACGCGGCGCGAACGCAGACACTGCGTGCACACCTTGAGCGTCATGTGCGTTCCGCGATCGTCGACCCGGACCGGCTGGATGTTCGGCAGCCAACGGCGCTTCGTCTTGTTCATGGCGTGGCTGACGTTATTTCCCGCCATCGGTCCCTTGCCGCACACGTCACAGCGCTTCGCCATCGATCCCTCGTCCAGTTCTCGCTTGAAAACAGCATCGCCGCCGAAGATCGGCGGTCGCAACCTCACGAGTGTACCAGGAGCCGTCGACTCGCGCAACTCGTCGCCGGCGCTTCCGGCGCCGCCCGCGCCCGCGCGGCACCGGAAGGAAAGGTACCGGTCTCGGACAATGCGATGGGCGCCGCTCGACGCGGCTGCCAAGGAGTCAGTGTTCTCTTGAACGGTAGTGGTCCGCGCATAGCCGTGGACGCGATGGGCGGTGACAACGCTCCCGAGGAGATCGTCGCCGGCGCCGCGCTCGCCGCCCGCGAAGGTCTCGGGCGGATGACGATCGTCGGCGATCGCGAGCGGATCCTCCCGCTGCTCCGTTCGCACGGCGATCCCGCCGTCGACGTCGTCCACGCGCCGCACGCCGTCGCGATGGACGCGAACCCGTCGCAGGCCGTTCGCAACGCCGAGGGCACCTCGCTCGCGGTCGCGATCGATCTCGTCCGCGACGGGCGGGCCGACGCCGTCGTCTCCGCCGGGAACAGCGGCGCGTTCCTCGCGATCGCGCTCGTGCGGCTGCGCACGATCGCGGGCGTCGCGCGGCCGGCGATCGCCGTCGCGCTGCCTGCGAAAGCCGGCCCCGTCATGCTGCTCGATTGCGGCGCGAACGTCGATTGCCGGCCCGAGTGGCTCGCGCAGTTCGCCGTGATGGGCGCCGCGTATTCGCGCGCCGTGCTCGGGATCGCGCAGCCGAAGGTCGGGATCGTCTCGGTCGGCGAGGAGCGCGTCAAAGGCAACACGCAGTCGATCGAGGCCGCCCGGCTGATCGAGCTCGCGCCCGTGCGCTTCATCGGGAACGTCGAGGGCAACGATATCTTCTTCAACGTCGCGGACGTTTGCGTCGCGGACGGCTTCGTCGGAAACGTCATGCTCAAGCTCTCCGAAGGCGCGGGCGCCCTCATCGCCGACATCGCGATCAGCGAGCTCCGCTCGGGGAATCCGCTCGAGAAGCTCGGGGCGCTCCTCGTCCGGCCCGCGCTCGAGCGCGTCCGCGGCAAGCTGCGTTACGAGGAGTACGGCGGGGCGCCTCTGCTCGGGCTGCGCGGAAACTGCATCGTCGCCCACGGCCGCGCGAATCGGCTCGCCGTGCGCAGCGCGATCCGCGCCGCGGTCGCCGAGGTCCGCGAGGACGTCGTCGGCCGGATCGAAGAGCTGATCTCGACCGTGGCGACCCGCGAGACGACCGAAGCCTGACGCTCCGCGAAGGCGGGCTGTACGTCCATCTGCCGTTCTGCCCGTACATCTGCCCGTACTGCGATTTCGCGAAGTGGCCGATGCGCCGCACGAGCGCCGATCGCTATCTCGCGGCCCTCGAACTCGAGATCGAGCGGGCCGCGCCGTTCGGAGCTCGGACGCTCTTCTTCGGCGGCGGGACGCCGAACACGTACGCACCCGAGCGCGTCGCCGGCCTCGCGCGGCGGCTCGCCGGGCGGTTCGCCCTGCCGCCGGGCGCGGAGGCGACGATCGAACTCAATCCCGACCGCGAGCTTTGGTCGGCCGCCGGCTTCGCCGCGTACCGGGCGGCGGGGATCGGTCGCGTCTCGTTCGGCGTGCAGTCGTTCGTCGAGACGGAGGT
>CAZZZK010000283.1:0-3464 GCA_964658555.1 Vulcanimicrobiota bacterium
GGTCCAGTCGGTCGACCGTACGCTCGACGTTCTCGAGGCGCTCGCGTCGCGTGAGGGGGCGACCGGCATCAGCGAGCTCGCCGGGCTCGTCGGACTGCACGTGAGCACCGTGCACCGGCTGCTCGCGACGCTCGTCGATCGCGGATACGTCCGGCAGGATCCCGAGAGCGCCCGCTACCATCTCGGGTCGCGCGTCTTCTCGCTCGCGAGCGCGGCCGACGTCCATCTCGATCTGCGTCTGGTCGCGCGGCCGTTCCTCGAACGGATGATGCGCGGCTCTGGCGAGACGGCGAATCTCGCGACCGTCAGCGAGGGCGAGATGGTCTACGTCGATCAGGTTCCGAGCATGCACCTCGTCAAGATGTTCGCGACCGCCGGCTTGCGCGCGCCGCTCTACTCGTCGGGGACCGGGAAAGTGTTCCTGGCCTTCGGCGATGCGGCGTTCGTCGCGCGCATTCTCGCGAGCCCGATGCGGCGCTTCACCGCGCGGACGCTCGTCACGCGCGACGCGCTCGAGCGCGAACTCTCGCGCGTGCGCGGCGCCGGCTACGCGCTCGACGACGAGGAGATGGAGGACGGCGTGCGCTGCCTCGCCGTCCCCGTCTTCGACCGGCGCGGCGCGTGCGTCGGCGCGATGTCCGTCTCGGGCCCGACGACGCGGATGACCGACGCCCACCTCGAAAAGGTCGCGCCGCTCGCGCGCACGATCGCGCGCGAACTCTCGGAGCAACTCGGCTACGATCCGGAGGTGCGCGAGGCCGCCCCGCAGTAGGCCCAGGCGCCATGCTGCTCGGCGCGATCGACATCGGAACGAATTCGATCCACCTCATCGTCGTCGAGCTCGACCCGCAGTTCGGCACGTCGCGCACCGTGCTCAAGGCGCGCGAGATGGTGCGCCTCGGCGCGGGCGATTCGCTCGCGCGCGGCGTGCTCGGGAAGAAGGCCTTCGCCCGCGGCGTCACGGCGATCGCGAAATTCGCGGAGGCCGCGCGTGCGGCCGGTGCGAGCGATATCCGCGCGACCGCGACCTCCGCCGTGCGCGAAGCGGAGAATCGCGACGACTTCCTCGCGGCCGTCCGGCTCGCGTGCGGGCTCGACGTGGAGATCCTCGCCGATACGGAGGAGGCGCGGCTCATCCACCTCGGCGTCAGTCGCGGCTATCCGCTCGGCGATCGCCTCGCGTGCATCTTCGATATCGGCGGCGGGTCGACCGAGTTCATCGTGGGCGACGCGCGCCGGCCGCACTACCTGCACAGCGTGCGGATGGGAAGCCTGCGGCTCTACGAACGCTATCTACGCGAAGAGCTCGGCGGCGACGCGAATCTTCCGGCGCTCGAACGGCACGTTCGCGAGCTGCTGCTCCCGGTCGCGGAGCAGATCGGCGACTACCCCTACGACGTCCTGATCGCGACCTCGGGGACGGTGATGGGGCTCGCCACGCTCGATGCGGCGCGCGGCGGCGTCGCGCCGCAGCGGATGCACGGCTACGTGCTGCATCTCGAGCGACTCGTCGCGCTGCAGCGCACGATGCTCGCGCTCGCGCCCGCCGAGCGCAAACGCCTGCCCGGAATGAATCCGCGCCGGGCCGATATCATCGTCGCCGGCAACGCGATCGTGATCGGGATCATGCAGGCGCTCGGGCGCGACGAACTCGTCGTCAGCGAGCGCGCGCTGCGCGAGGGGATCGTCGTCGATTACATCGAGCGCAACATCGCGGTCGCCCGGCGCATCGGCGACGAACGGACGCGGCGCTTCGACTCCGTGCACGCGCTCGGCCGCCGGTTCGGCGCGTTCGGCGCGCACGAGGATCGCGTCGCGAGCCTCGCGCTGCAGCTCTTCGACGCGCTCGCGAGCGTGCATCGCTTCGAACCGGCCGACCGCGACGTGCTCTTCGCCGCGGCGCTGCTGCACGACGTCGGCCGCGCGATCTCGGCGAGCGCGCATCACAAGCACGGCGCGTACATCGTTCGCAATGCCGGGCTTCCGGGCTGGCGTCCGGACGAGGTCGAACTCGTCGCCGCACTCGTTCGCTACCATCGCAAGTCGGCGCCGAAGCCGACCCATCCCGAGTGGCTCGCGGCCGCGGTCGACGTTCGAACGCGGATCCTCGGGCTCGCGTCGATCTTGCGGATCGCCGAAGGCCTCGATCGCCGGCACCTCGGCCTCGTCTCGACGATCGAGGCGGTCCTGACGCCCGGCGGGATCGCCTTCGGGGTCGAAGCCGCGCAGGACGTCGCCCCGGAGATCGAAGCCGCGGCGTTCAAGGCGGACCTCCTCGCACGGACGTTCGGACGGAACGTGACCTTCGAGGCGGCGATAAAACCGGGCTTTGCCGGCTTCGGCGAGAACGAGCCCGGCCTCCGCGATCTCGCTGCGGGGACTCCCATCGGAGGCTAGTTTGGTGGCCGCAGGCTCGCCGACGAAGAAAATCCTGGTCGTCGACGACGAGTCGGCGATCCTCCAGACGCTCCGGTTCAATCTCGAGCGCAGCGGCTACGCCGTCGCGACGGCGGGCGACGGACGGACCGCGATCGCCCTCGCCGCGAGCGAGCGGCCCGATCTCATCATCCTCGACATCATGCTGCCGGTGCTCGACGGCATCGAGGCGTGTAAGGAGATCCGCAAGCAGAGCGGCGTGCCGATCATCATGCTCACCGCGCGCGATCAGGAGATCGATAAGGTGCTCGCGCTCGAGCTCGGCGCGGACGATTACGTCACGAAGCCGTTCTCGCTGCACGAGTTTCTCGCGCGCGTCAAGGCGCGGCTACGCCGCCAGATGGCGACCGACGGATCGGGCCGCAGCGAAGCGATCGCGATCGGCGACGTCGTCATCGACCCCTCGAAGCAATCGCTCTCGGTCCGCGGCCGGATGGTGCCGCTCGCGCCCAAGGAGTTCAGCCTGCTCCACGTTCTCATGGAGAATCGCGGCCGGATCGTGACGCGCCAGACGCTGCTCGATAAGGTGTGGGGCTACGATTTCGAAGGCGAGCATCAGACGATCAGCGTTCACGTCCGCTGGCTGCGCGAGAAGATCGAGCTCGATCCCAACACCCCGCAGCACATCGTGACCGTCCGCAGCCGCGGCTATATGTTCCGCGAGTAACGTGATCTCCGAGGTCGCGACCGCGGTCGGCGGTCTCGCGCTCGGCGCGTTCGCGACGCGCCGCTTCTGGCCGCGCGCCGTCGAGATCGCCCCGGCGGTACCGGAGACCGAGGCGGAGGCCGCTTCGGAGTCGCGTTTCGATCAGCTGCTGCGCTCGCTGACCGTGGGGATCGTGACGCTCGACGCGCGCGGGCGGATCGTCTCGCTCAACGCGGCCGCCGCCGCCATCTTCGAATTCGGATCGCGCGCGATCGTCGGCCGGATGATGATCGAGGCGGTGCCGTCGTTCGACCTCGATCGCCGCGTGCAGAGCGCGCTCGACGGGGAGCCGTCGCGCGGGCGCATCTCGCTGCCGCGCCCG
>CAZZZK010000284.1:0-3429 GCA_964658555.1 Vulcanimicrobiota bacterium
GCACGTGCACGCCGACGGAACGGCGCACACGCACGGCCACGGACACGGCGATCACGATCACGATCACACGCACGCATGACGGCGACGGATCGAACGCGATCGTACGCGCGATGGCGCGCGTGAAAGGGTCGGGCTCCATGGGCCCGACCCGCTCCGTGCGCCTCCCCGCCGCGCTCGATGCCTGGTACGCCGAGCGTCGCGAACGCTTCCCCGAGCGCTCGCCGAGCGAGGTGCTCGTCGCACTCGTGCACGGCGGCCTGCGCTTGCGCGAGGGATACATGGCGATCCACCGCCACCGGCTCGAAGAGTACGCGCGCGCGGACGGCCGCGACTACGATCGCTACGTCGCCTGCCTGCGCGATACGTTCGGTTCCGACTACGTCGAGCATCTCGAGCGCTGGCTCGCTGCGGACGGCATCGCGCTTCCCGGCGCGCCGCCCGCCGGCTAGCTATCTCGCGCGAACGACGTAGCGGAACGCGCTCGCGTTCCAAGCGCAGACGCTGCCGTCGTTCATCACGAACGTCTCGCAGCCGTCGACTTCCGCGTTGAAGCCGTCGTTCTCGATCTTCGTCCGCGCCGTATCGACGTTCGAATCCTTACGCGCCGCGGCGCGCGCCTTGCTGTTCGAGAACTGCGGATCTTTCGTCAGGACGTTGAGCGCGTTCGCCAAACCCTGTGCTTGCGTCATGCCCGCTCGCTTCGGCCCCGGCGGCGCAATATCGTTGCGATCGGCGCGGACGGGCCGTTCCTCAGATCGTTCTCAACCTTCGCCCGTAGCATCGGTCTTGTGAAATCGCTACTCGTGCCCGCGCTGCTCGCGGGCCTCGTCCTCACCCCGGCGGGCGCCTTCGCGCAGCAATCGTCGCCGAACGTTTCGCCCGCGCCGCTACCGCCCGCGACGGGCGACGGCCGCGACGGCGACCGATACGGCGGCGAGCGATCCGATCGCCGCGCCGAGATGCGCGCCTTCGAAGCGGATCGCACCGCGATGCGCTCCTCGATCTTGAACGCGCTGACGCCCGATCACCGGCGCTTCCTCGCGACGCTCGCGGGCGAACTCGCGACCTCTCCGTCGCCCGATCTGCGCTCGGCGGTCTCGCGGCTCGACGATCAGCTCTCGCCGCAGGAGAAGACGTCGATCGTCGCCGCCGCGCAGGCGATGCGCGACAAGATGCGCGCGCGGTACGAAGGCTCGGATCGCGGCTCCGCCGAGGGCGGCCGGAACGGCGAAGGCTCCCGCCCGGGCGGTGGGGCGTACGCACCGCCGGCACCCGACGCCGGCCGGATCGTGCTCGGGACGATGCTCGGCATCGGATCGATGGGCGGCCGCGGCGGCCCGCCGCGGGGATCCGATCGCGGCGGCCCGCCACACGGCGGCATACCGATGGGCGGCGGCCAAGGCGGCCCTCCGCCCGACGACGACTCGGGCACCCAGCAGGACCGCTGAGGACCAGGGCCGCGCGCGCGGCGAGGCGTAGCGCGCGCGGATGGCTCTTCGCTCGCGATTGACCGCCGGGGCGATCCGCGCTCGGAAGGGGACGCCGTTCCCGGTCGTCACCGCGTACGACGCGCCGTTCGCGCGCTTCGCGGAGGCGGCCGGCATCGACGTCCTGCTCGTCGGCGATTCACGCGGCGCGACGGCGGCGCACGTCGTGGTCGATCTGCCGTTCGGCGGCTACGAGGCGGACGACGCCGATGCGGTCCGCGCCGCCGTCGCGCTCGTGAAGCACGGTGCGAGCAGCGTGAAGCTCGAGGGCGGCGTTCGCTCCGCGCCGCGCATCGCCGCGATCGTCGCCGCCGGTATCCCCGTGTGCGGCCACGTCGGCGTGCTGCCGCAGACGGCGTCTCTGGGCTCGGGCTTCCGGCGCCGCGACGAGCGCGACGTCCTGCTCGCCGACGCGCGTGCGGTCGAGGCGGCGGGGGCGTTCGCGGTCGTCCTCGAGATGGTCGCGCCCGAGCTCGCGGCCGAGATCACGCGCGAGCTCGCGATCCCGACGATCGGGATCGGTGCCGGCACCGCGTGCGACGCGCAAGTCCTCGTGCTCCACGACGTGCTCGGGATGTACGGCGACCCGCCGCCCTTCGCGAAGCGATACGCCGACGTCGCGACGGTCGCGACCGATGCGCTCCGCGCCTTCGCAAGCGACGTGCGTGGGCGGAAATTTCCGTAGTGGCGGTTCCCCAGATCGTGGCGGCGGGCGGCGCGCTGCTGCGCCCGGGCGAGGGCGCGCTGCTCGAACGGTACGTGCTCGACGCGAGCGGCGCCGCACGGCCGCGCGTCTGCTTCGTCCCGACGGCGAGCGGCGAGGATCCGGCGTACGTCGCGAATTTCCAGACCGTCTACGGCTCGCTCGGCGTCGCGACGGAGGTGCTGCGGTTCTTCCGGCGCACGCCGCCCGATCTGCGCGACTACCTCTTCGGCTTCGACGTCGTGCACGTCGGCGGCGGCAACACGCGCAGCATGCTCGCGGTCTGGCGTCACTGGGGATTCGACGCGGTTCTGCGCGAGGCGTGGGAACGCGGGATCGTGCTCTGCGGTTCGAGTGCCGGTTCCCTCTGCTGGTTCGCCGAGGGGGTCACGGATTCGGTCGCGGGCGATCTCGGCGTGATCTCGGCGCTCGGCTTCCTTTCCGGGAGCCATTGCCCGCACTACGACGGCGAGGCGGATCGCCGGCCGTTCTACGAGGGCGCCGTCGCCTCGGGCGCGATCGCGGACGGGCTCGCCTGCGACGACGGCGCGGCCGTGCATTTCGCCGGGACGGCCGAACGCGCCGCGATCTCCGCGCGGCCGGCGGCGAACGTCTATCGCGTCGCGCGCGACGGCGAACGCGCCGTGACGACGCTCGTCGAGGTGCGCCGCCTTTAGAAGATCATCGTCGCGAACTCGCCGACGCGTTCGAATCCGACGCGATCGTAGAGCGCGAGCGCCGGCGCGTTGAAATCGTTGACGTAGAGCGAGACGGTCGGGAAGCGCTCGAGGAGCCGCCCGCAGATCGCGTGCAGCGCGAGCGTCGCGAGGCCGCGGCCGCGCATCGCGGGCGGCGTCCACACGCTCTGGATCTGCGCCGTCGCGGGCATCTCGGCGCCGACCGAGCAGATGAACGCGAGTTCGCCCCGCACGCGCAGCCGCCACCAGCTCCCCGCCGCGATCGCGCGCGCCGTCCGTTCGTGAAAGTCGACGCTCGTGCGCCGCGGGTCGTCGCCGACCTCGCCCGCGATCATCAGCGCGGCGCTCGGGACGATCTCGTTCGTATCGGCGGCGGTCGCCGGCCCCGCGTCGAGATCGCCCGCCAGGTGGCGAAGGCCCTGGCGAGAAGCTCGCGCCGCGCCGTGGCGTCACCCCGGTCGCGGGCGGCGTCGGCGAGCGTCACGAAAGCGTCGACCGTCCATGAGGCGCCGTGGGAATACTGCCCGCCATTCTCGCGGAC
>CAZZZK010000285.1:0-3416 GCA_964658555.1 Vulcanimicrobiota bacterium
CGCCGGGCGGCGCGCGTCCGTTCAATCCCCGCCCGCCGGGCGCGCCCGTCGTCGGCGGCGGCCCCGGCCCGAGTTCGGGCGGCCCGCGCGGCCCGCAGGGTCCTCGCGGCCGCGGCAGCTACTCCGGCGGCGGCAAGAAGGATCGCGAGACGGAGATGCTGCTCGAGAAAGAGCGGCGCCGTAAGAAGAGCCAGGGGCTCGACGGCCGTCCCGCGAGCGCGGGCGCCGCGCTCGAGACGATCGAGATTCCGGACGTTCTGACGGTTCAGGAACTCGCGACGTCGATGATCATCCCCGCGAAAGACGTCATCAAGGAGCTCATCAAGATGGGCACCATGGCGACGATCAATCAGAACATTCCGGCCACGACCGCCCAGAACGTCGCGAAGAAGTTCGGCTTCAACGCGGTCATCAAGGAAGCGGGCGAGGAAGTCGTCGTCGAGCAGGAAGAGGATCGCCCGGAGCTGCTCAGCACGCGTCCGCCGGTCGTCACCGTCCTCGGCCACGTCGACCACGGCAAGACGTCGCTGCTCGATCGCATCCGTCACGCGACGGTCGCGGCCGGCGAGGCGGGCGGTATCACGCAGCGCATCGGCGCGTATACGATCGATCACAACGACGCCAAGGTCACGTTCATCGATACGCCCGGTCACGAAGCGTTCACGGCGATGCGCGCTCGAGGCGCGAAGGTCACGGACGTCGCGATCCTCGTGGTCGCGGCGGACGACGGCGTCATGCCGCAGACGGTCGAAGCGATCTCGCACATCAAAGCGGCGAACGTTCCGATCGTCGTCGCGATCAATAAGATGGACCGCGAAGACGCGCAGCCCGATCGCGTGAAGTCGCAGCTCTCCGAACTCGGCTTGCAACCGGTCGATTGGGGCGGCAAGACCGAGATGGTCCCCGTCTCCGCGCGCACGGGCGAAGGCATCGAGGCGCTGCTCGAGACGGTGCTGCTCGAAGCCGAGCTGCGCGATCTCAAAGCGAATAAGACGCGCCGCGCGCAGGGCGTGGTGATCGAATCCGCGCTCGATAAGGGCCGCGGTGCGGTCGCGACCGTTCTCGTGCAGAACGGCACGCTGCGCACGGGCGACGTCGTCGTCGTCGGCTCCGCGTTCGGCAAGATCCGCGCGCTCGTCGACGACAAGGGCAAGCAAGTGAAGAAGGCCGGCCCGTCGATCCCGGTCGAGATCATGGGTCTCTCCGAGGTCCCGAGTGCGGGCGATTCGCTGATGGTCGTCTCGGACGAGCGCGTCGCGCGCGAAGCCGCGGCGAAGCGTTCGGTGCGTCGCAAGGACGTCGCGATCGCGGCGACCTCCGGTCCGCGCGTCTCGCTCGAATCGTTCATGGCGAGCGCTCCGGGCAGCGGCATGAAGTCGCTGAATCTGATCCTCAAAGCGGACGGCCAGGGTGCCGTCGAGGCGCTTCGGGCACGCGTCGAGGGGCTCTCGAACGCCGAAGCCGACATCCGCGTGATCTACGCCGGCGTCGGTGCGATCACGCCGAACGACGTGAACCTCGCGAGCGCGTCGAACGCCGTGCTCATCGGGTTCAACATCCGGCCCGACGAGACGGTCAAGCGTCTCGCCGACAACGAGCAGGTCGACCTTCGATTCTACACGGTCATCTACGACGTGGAGAACGACCTCAAGAAGGCGCTCACCGGCATGCTCGCGCCGAAATTCCGCGAGGTGATCCTCGGTCGCGCGGAAGTCCGCGAGGTCTTCAAGGTCTCCAAGGTCGGGACCATCGCGGGTTGCTACGTGCAGAGCGGCAAGCTGACGCGCAACGCGAAGGTGCGCATCATGCGTGATTCGGCGGTCATCTTCGAGTCGGAACTCGAATCGCTGCGGCGCTTCAAGGACGACGTCAAGGAAGTCGCCGACAACTACGAGTGCGGCGTTCAGATCGCGAGATTCTCGGATCTCAAGAACGGCGACGTCATCGAAGCCTACACCTCGGAGCTCGTCGCGCCCGAAGCGGTCCCGGCGTAGTCCGGGTGCCGGGTGCTCCGGACGTCCCGTTCGCGCGGGCCGCACGCTTCGCCGATCCCGCCATGCGGGATCGGGCGATGCGGCTGACGACCATAAGCCGGATGATTTGGGGCTTCGGCTCGATCGTCGCGGCCGTGCGATTCGGAATGACGTTCTTCGCGACGCCGTACGTCGAATTCTATTCGGTGGTCTACGGTGCCGGTTTCGTAGCCGCGGTCGGCGCGTTCGCTGCGAATTGGGCGGCGCTCGTTCGGATGAAGCGGCTCGAGGCTCGCGAGCCGCTCGAGGCCGCGCGATGAAGCGCGAGCGCATGGGGCGCATCGATCACGAGCTGCAGCGCGAGCTCGCGATGCTGATCGCGACCGAACTCAAGGATCCGCGGCTCGGCTTCGTGACGGTGACGCGCGTCGAGATCACGAACGATCTGCAGACGGCGAAGGTCTACGTTTCGATCATCGGCGATCGTCACGTCGCGAAGCAGAGCATGACGGCGCTCGAATCGGCGAAAGGCTACCTGCGCGGTGCGCTCGGCCACGCGGTCGCGCTCCGGCACACGCCCGAGCTCACGTTCGTCGAAGACCGGTCGACCGAAAAGGCGATCGCGCTGAGCAAGACGCTCGCGCGCGCGAATCCCAAACCCGACGCGGCTCCGGAGCCGACTGGAGCCGGCGATGATTGAGACGACTGCCCCGACCTGTACCTCGCGAGACGTCGGCGCGCTCTTGCGCGAGCGTTCGACCTTCGTGATGGTGAGCCACGTGAAGCCCGACGGCGATACGCTCGGCGCGTGCCTCGCGCTCGGGCTCGCGCTGCGCGCGCAGGGCAAACGCGTGCACTACTTCCAACAGGACGACGTTCCGCGCAACCTCCGCTTCCTGCCGGGCGCGAACGAGGTCGCGCGCACGATCCCGGGCGATCTGCCGGGCGACGCCCTCTGGGTGTTCTGCGACATGAGCGACATGTCACGCGCGGGCGATCGCATCCCGGCGCTGCGCCGAGAGAACGTGCTCGACATCGATCACCATCTCGGCAATACGAATTTCGGAACGCTCAACTACGTGCTCAGCGGCGAATGTTCCACGGGCGCGTGCGTGCTCAAGATTCTCGACGCGATGAACGCGCCGATCACGCGCGATATCGCGACGTGTCTGCTGACGACGATCATGACCGACACCGGCGGCTACATGCACGCGAACACCTCGGCGGACGTGCTCCGCACCTCCGCGCGGCTGCTCGACGCCGGTGCGAATCAAGCGGAGATCACGCAGCAGATCTTCGCAAACAAGCGCTTCGCCGCGATCTCCGTCCTCGGGGAGGCGCTCGCGACGGCGCGGCTCGAGTTCGACGGCGCGTTCTGCTGGTCGGTCGTCGACGAGGAGATGCTCGCGCCCGTTCTCTCCGGCGCACTGCGCATGAAGACGA
>CAZZZK010000286.1:0-3373 GCA_964658555.1 Vulcanimicrobiota bacterium
CCGCACCGTTGCACGTCGTCCACGTCGTGCCGAAACCCGTCCCGGCGGCGAGCGCCGTCCCCGAATCCGTCGTCGCCGGGACGAAGACGGGCGTGGCGGACGGCGGGACGGGGACGGGCGGCGGCCAGGGAGCCGGGGACGGCGGGCTCGCCGGATCGGGCAGCGGCACGGGCACGGTCGGGAACGGCACGGGCGGCGCGACCGATGCGGCGCCGTGCGGCGACGTCTACCTCCTGCCCGGCCAGAAAGATTTCCGGCGCAACGGGACCGTCGTCCAGGAAGTCGTCGCGAAAGTGGTCCTCAAGGACGGCACGACGCAGGTCGGCCGCTTTCCGTACCCGTTCACGTATCCGAGCGAGGCGCGCGATCCGTTCGTGCACGACTCGGCGCTCGACTCCGACGGCGGCGTGCCCGTCCAGCAGCCGCCGGCCGGCGCGAACGTCGCGGCCTATCCCACGGCCGTCCAAGTCGTCCTCTCGCACACGAATCCGGTGACCGGCCATACGACGATGCCGGAATGCACGGCCGACGCGCCGCCCCCGGCATAACGGCGCAACCAACGAGCGCCGTCCGCCGCTTTACGGTTTCGGCGCGGCACACGGCGCACGTCGCTGCGGCCGCACCGTACGTACATGCAAGGAGTTTCGATGTCTAGTTCCACCATCGATCAGCGCGAAGGCGCGGTCACGTTTCACGGTACGCCGATGACGCTCGTCGGTCGCGAGCTTCGCGCGGGCGATCGCGCGCCGGCGTTCTCCGTGCTCACGACGGAGATGAAACCGTATACGCTCGACGATCTCACCGACGGCGGGAAGCGCTCGGCGCTGCTGATCGTCGTGCCGTCGCTCGACACCGGCGTGTGTTCGCTCGAAGCGCAAACGTTCCACAAGCGCATCGGTGAGCTGCCGTCCGACGTTCGCGCGTTCGTCGTGAGCCGCGATCTGCCGTTCGCGATGCAGCGTTGGGCGACGGAGAACGGCGCGGAGAAACTCGCGTACCTCTCCGATTTCAAAGACCGTTCGTTCGGGCCGGCCTTCGGGACCGACGTCAAGGAACTCGGACTTCTCTCCCGCGCGATCTTCCTCGTCTCGGCCGACGGCACGATTCGCTACGCTGAGTACGTCAAAGAGATCTCCGATCAGCCGGCGTTCGACGCCGTCTTCGCCGCGATCGCGAAGTAGCGCCCTTCGGGCGAACGAGCGCCCGTCTCGGCACGCGAGACGATCTTCATCATCACGGTGTGATCGAGGCGGTTCGACGGCGCGTTCGCGTCGATCGAACCGCTTCTTTTTTTCGGCTTCGGACACGAACGAATACGTCTCGGCGGTCGGACGACCGCGGGTAGGTCTCATCGTTTGCGGGCGCGACGCAATGCATGTGCGCACGATCTTCTCGCACGCCGCCGATCGTCGCAACCTCCGATCTTGTCGTCGCGGCTCCTCGTCGTGATGGTTCCTCGAAGCACACTTGAGGAGACGCAATGATCGCAGCACCATCCACGACCCGCCCGTCGCGCGCGCTCGAGTTCGGAATGTATCGCGACGGCGATAATAATCTCGACGAGATGCAGGCCAATTCGATCCGGCAGGCGCTGACGGCGAGCAAGACCGATCGGACGATCGAGTTCAATGTCGAGGACACGACATCGCGGCAGGGTTTCGCGCCCGATCACGTACTCCGCACGGAATCGTATCAGATCGCCGACGGTGCGATTAGCAAACACGTAACCGTCTCGGCCCCGCACGACATGTCGGCCCGGAGCGAACTCGCCTCGTTCGTCGCGCAGACGCTCGATAAGGCGCAGGCGTCGGGCGCGGCCGCGACGTGGATCGACCTCATCGATCACGGCGGCGGAGACGGCGGCGGACTGCAATCGTCGCACAGCGCGACCGGCCTCATGCGCGAAGACGATATGGCCGGCGCGATCGCCGACGGCATCGCCGCGCATGCGAAGGCGCACCCTGAAGACGCCGACCGTACGATCACGGGGGTCGTCGCGAACCAGTGTCTCATGTCCACGCTCGGTTTCGCGTCTGCGCTCTCGCACGCCGGAGTCGGCTTCCTAGCGGCGAGCCCCGAGACGATGCTCGCGCCGGGCGTCCCGACGACGGTCGCGCACGACATCGCCGCGCACCTCGACGATCCGCTCGCGATGGCTCGAGCCGTGGTCGATACGACGATGGACGCGACGTACGGCATCGGCGCCCAAACGTTCGCTCCGGCCGCAGCGTTCGACGTCATCGATCTCGATCCCAAAAAGCTCGCGACCGTCACGCACGACGTCAAGCAACTCAACGATCGGCTCGCCTCGGCTGCGGCGAATCCGGAGACGCGGCTCGCGATCCGGCAAGATGCGCGTACGGTGGACGGCATGGTGCGGTTCCCCGAAGGCCGGCAGCTCCCGTGGCGCGCGGACCGTCCCGCGATCGCCGTCTACACCGCCTTTTCCGAGGATACGCGTTTGCCCTCGAGCGTGAGAGCGGCGGCCCTGCACGCCGCGCATTCGGTCGCCTCGACGGTACTCGCGCATCGTGAGAGCGCCGATTACAAGCCGTTCGACGATGCCGACTATTCCGATGCCTACGGACCGACGACGCACTTTCCGGTTACGGCGAAACAGATCGATACGTGGGCGCCGAAGATAAGTGAGACCGATAATAACTTTTACAAAAGTGTGGATGGCGGTACACTCTCGAAAGCCGTCGCCTAAGGCGTCAGGAGGTTCATGGGTTCGCAGCCGTCCGCGATGGTTCGTTACCTCTCAAATGGCGACGTATCGCTCGCACTCGAAACGCGGGGGGTCGGCACCCGTCGCGTTCTCTTCGTGCACGGCTGGAGCGGTTCGCGACGTCTCTTCTACGACGTCGCGAACATGCTCGACCCGAACGCCTTCACGCTCTACCTCCTCGATCTGCGGGGCTCGGGACTTTCGGACCGGCCGCAAAGCGGCCACGATCTCGTCGGCTACGCGAGCGACGTTCGCGCCGCCCTCGAGCAGGCGGGGCCGGCCGTCTCGCTCGTGGCGCATTCGACGGGATCGGCGATCGCGCAATTCATCGCGATCGACCCGCCGGCGAATCTCTCGAACCTGATCTTGCTCGCTCCCGAGCCGCTCCGCATCTCCGCCGCGAACGCCGAACGACGAAGCGTCCGAACGACGTCGTTCGGCTCGCGTACGGCGGCGGAACAAATGGTTCGCTCGCTCACGTTTCGTGACGTATCGCCCGATACGCTCGAACGCGTGATCGACGACGCGATCGTCACGCAGCGAGAGGCGTGGCTCGCCCGGATCTCCGACGATCTCGGCTCCGCCTTGACGCGGCGCTCGCAGACGATCGTCGGTGGGGTCGGCACGCCCGCAGCCGCGAGCAGC
>CAZZZK010000287.1:0-3358 GCA_964658555.1 Vulcanimicrobiota bacterium
CACCTCGGCCGGCGTCTCGTCCTTCGAGACGTCGAGCCCGATCATCGCCCGCGTCGAGACGGGATAGCGCGCGCCCGCCGGCGTCGTGACGAAGGCGTTGTCGAGTTCGGCGCGCTTCGCGACCGTCGTGATGTTCTTGAGCCGGACGGCGACCACGACGAACGTCCCGAGCGCGCGCACGGGCGGGCTCCCGACGGCGTCCGCGCCGCGCACGCTCGTCAAGCCGATCTCGAGGCCGTCCATGAGGGCCGGGCTCGGCGAGGGCTGCGGCCGCGGGTCCGCGGCGGCGGGGACGATCCCGGCGAACGATACCGTGCCGAGGATCGCCGACGCGATCGCGAGCGGCGCGGTGAAGCGGCGGGGGTCGAGGTTCACGCGGAACACGGGGATCCTTTCGGCTATTTCATGTTGGGATCGAGCGCATCGCGCAGCCCGTCGCCGAGATAGTTGATCGCGAGGACGGTGACGAGGATGCAGATACCCGGGAAGATCGCGACCCACGGCGCGATCGCCATGTTCGACTCGGCGTTGGCGAGCATGTTGCCCCAGGACGCCGTCGGCGGCTGGATCCCGAATCCGAGAAACGAGAGCGTCGATTCGAGGATGATGACGTTCGCGACCTCGAGCGTCCCCTGAACGATGATCGGCGCGATCGCGTTCGGGAGCAGGTGCCGGAAGATGATCCGGCCGTCGCGGTTGCCGAGCGCGCGCGCCGCCTCGCAGAACTCTTTCTCGCGCAGCGATAGGAACGAGGCGCGCACGAGCCGCGCGACGGGCGGCCACGATAGGCCGCCGATGATGACGACGATGACCCCGAACGAGAGTGCGGCTTTATTGGACGTATCCGCGACGATCGCGGTCAACACGAGCAGGAGCGGCAGGAGCGGGATCGAGAGGAAGACGTCGGTGACGCGCATGAGCGCGTAGTCGATCCAGCCGCCGAAATAGCCCGAGATCGCGCCGACGACCGTCCCGATCGCCAGCTCCATGAAGACGGCGAAGAGCGCGACCGTGAGCGAGATCTGCGCGCCGTAGATCAGCCGCGAGAGGAGATCGCGGCCGTTCTCGTCCGAACCGAGCAGATGGCCCGCGACCCCCGGTGCCAGCGGCGTCCCCTGCCAATTCGCGTTGTCGATGAAGTTGGGATCTTGGAGCGGCAGAAACTTCGCGAAGATCGCGACGAGCGCGATCAGCGAGATGACGACCGCGCCGACGAGCGCGAGCTTGTGCTTACGGAAGCGCTTCCAAACGGTGTGCCGGGCGACTTGGAATTCGTCGTCGCCCGGGACCGGCGCAGCGAGCGGTCCGCTCGGCAGGAGTGCGGTTGCCATCGCCCGTCCCTTCAGTCGTACTTCACGCGCGGATCGAGCCACGCGTACGCGACGTCCGCGAGGATGTTGAAAAACACGACGAGCACCGAGACCATCATCAGGTAGCCCATCAAGAGCGCGAAATCGAACTGCCCGAGCGCGTTGAAGAACAGCCGCCCCATGCCGGGCCACGCGAAGATCGTCTCCGTCACCACCGCGCCCGCGACGAGCCCGGGCAGCGAGAGCGCGATGATCGTCACGACCGGAATCAGCGCGTTCTTGAGGCCGTGCCGGAAGATGATCCGCGTGCGGTCGAGGCCCTTCGCCGCGGCCGTTCGCATGTAATCGGTCTTCACGACCTCGAGCATCGAGCTGCGCGTGAAGCGGCTCCACGTCGCGATGTAGAGCAGGCTGAGCACGACGGTCGGCAGGACGAGGTGCTGGATGCGGTCGCCGAGATCGAAGTCGTCGCTCGACGAGAGCCCGGCCGACGGTAAGGCGACGTGATAGCCGAACGCCGTGAGGCCGTTGACCGAGAACAGCAGCTGCAGCATCAGCGCGAACCAGAAGACGGGCATCGACTGCCCGAAGAACGCGAACGTCGTGACGGCGTAATCGCCCCACGTGTAGGGTTTGATCGCGGCGAAGATGCCGAACGCGACGCCGATGATCAGCGAGACGACGAACGACGTCCCCATCAGCAGCAGCGTCGCGGGCATGCGCTGCAGGATCGCCGTGACGACGTCCTCGGAGTTCGAGGTCGAGTAGCCGAGGTTGCCCCGGACGACGTTGCCGAGCCAGTGCAGGTATTGGATCGGGAGCGGCTGGTCGAGGCCGAAATTGTGCCGCAGCCGCGCGATGTCGGCGGCCGTGATGTGCGGGTTCTGCAGATACGGCGCGAGCGGGCCGCCGGGGGCCTTGCTCAGGATCCAATACAGGATGATCGAGATCAGCAAGAGCAGCGGAATCGCCTGCAAGGTCCTACGAATCACATAGTTGACCAGTTGAACGCTCCGGGACCGTTGGAAGACCGCGACCGTTACGGCGCGACGGATGCGTTTCCTGTGGCCGCGAGCGGCACGCCGTTCGGAGCGCCGCGCTCAGACCGAGACGACGGATTCCGTGCGGGAGGCGGGCGCCAGCCCGAGGATGCGGCGCGCTTCGTCGGGCGTCGCGAGGGGGCGGCCGAGTTCGGCGGCGATCCGGGCGACGCGGGCGACGAGCTCGTCGTTGCTCGCGAGGCGGCCCTTCCCGTAGTAGATGTTGTCCTCGATGCCGACGCGGACGTGACCGCCCATCGCGAGGGCGACCGTCGCGAGCGGCAGCTGCGCGCGGCCGATCCCGGCGACCGACCACGTGCAGCCCGCCGGCAGCGAATCGACGAGATAGCTCAGGTTCCGTACCGTCGCGTCGAGGCCGCCCGGCACGCCGAGCACGAAATCGACGTGCTGCGGCATCTCGAGGACGCCTTCGGCCGCGAGCCGCTTGGCGTTCGCGAGATGACCCGCGTCGAAGATCTCGAGTTCGGGCCGCACGCCGTAGCGCGCCATCTCGGCCGCGATCCCGCGCATGAGCGGGAAGCCGTTCTCGAAGATCTCGTCGCCGAAATTGACGGTGCCGCAGGTCAGCGTCGCCATCTCGGGCCGCGCGCGCAGCGGCGCGGCGCGCTCCTGGGCCGTCATGCCGATCGCGCCGCCCGTCGTGAACTGCACGATGAGGTCGCTCTGCGCGCGGATCGCGTCGCGCGCGGCGGCGAAGCGTTCGGGGTCGCTCGTGTTCCGGCCGTCGTCGGTCCGGCAATGGACGTGGATCATCGCGGCGCCCGCGGCCCGGCAGCGCCGCGCGGTCTCGCCGAGCGCCGCGGGCGTCAGCGGCAGATGCGGCGTCTGCTCGGGCCGGAGCTCGGCGCCGACGGGCGCGACGGTGACGATCGCGGGTTCCATCGCAACGGCATTTTACGAGGCGGCGCCCGGGTCCGCTGCTTCGGCGCGGGCGCGCGCGACGAGCGCCGCGTCGAGGCCGAGCAATTCCGCGAGCGCGAGGGCGTC
>CAZZZK010000288.1:0-3340 GCA_964658555.1 Vulcanimicrobiota bacterium
CCCGCGACGATGCGCTGCCCCGTCATCTTCGAACGCGACGTCGCGTCGCGCGTGCTCGCCGACGTGTTCGCCGCGCTCAACGCCGCGAACGTCTCGCTCGGGAATTCGTTCCTCGCGACGCGCGTCGGCGATCGTATCGGCAGCGATCTCGTGACGATCCACGACGACGGGCGGCTGCCCTCGGGCCTCGGAACGGCGCCCTTCGATGCGGAAGGCACGGCGACGCGCCGCACGACGGTCTTCGAGGGCGGCACGCTGCGAACGTTCCTCTACGACAGCTACTACGCGCGTAAGCTCGGCGCGGCGACGACGGGGAACGCCGCGGGCGGCGGGATCGGGCCGACGAATTTCTTCCTCGAGGCCGGGAACGCGTCGCTCGCCGACCTGATCGCGTCGACGCCGAGCGGGATCCTCGTGCTCGACACCATCGGCTTCGCGACGGAGTCCGTCACCGGGACGTACAGCCGCGGGGCGCGCGGCTTCGCGATCTCCGGCGGCGAGCTCGCGTATCCGGTCGACGAATTCACGATCGCTGGAAATCTCGTCGACATGCTCGCGCACATCGACGCGCTCGGCTCCGATCTCGTCTTCGACCAGAGCATCGTCTCGCCGTCGTTCCGCGTCGCCGAGATGACGGTCTCCGGGAATTGAGTCTTGGATTTACTCAGAGAAAGCGCTTTCCGCGAGGGGGCTCCTCCGCAATGAAAAACACTATCGACATGGCCGACGAGACGCGCGGACGGATCCTGATCGTCGAGGACGATCCGGATATCGCATCGTTCGAGCAGACCATGCTCGAGCGCGCGAGTTACCACACGCGCATCGCTTCGACCGGTCGCGACGGGCTCGTGCAGCTCGAGAGCTTCCGCCCCGACGTCGTGTTGCTCGACATCGGCCTGCCCGACGTCTCGGGGCTCGAGCTCTGCACGAAGATCGCCGAATCCGCCGATGCCTACATCCTGCTCGTCAGCGGGCATTCGAGCGAGGACGTGAAGCTCACGGGCCTCGGCCTCGGCGCCGACGATTTCATCTCGAAGCCGTTCTCGGGGAACGAACTGGTCGCGCGCATCGGATCGTTCCTGCGGCGACGCGAGCGCGCGCGGCTGCGCGACACGGACGGCCGGCTGCAGCTCGGCGACGCGGCGCTCGTGCGCGACCTGCATACGCTCGAGAAGGGGGGGCGGTCGGTCAGCCTGACCGCGCTCGAGTTTCGCCTGCTGTGGTTCCTCGGAGAGGCCGACGGCCGGCTCCTGACCCGGGCGCAGATTCTCGAACGCGTCTGGAACGACGTCTCCGGCGTCCCGACGCGCGTCGTCGACGTCCACGTCGCGGCGCTGCGCAAGAAGCTCGGCGAGATCAACGCCGCGCTCGCGATTTCGTCCGTTCGAGGGATCGGCTACCGTCTCGACGGCGCCTGATCCGGCGACCGGCCCGTCCCACGTTCGCGCGGTGCGCGGACGCCCGAGGAGTCTGCCCGTGCCCTGGTTCCCCACGTCCGCGCTCGCCGTTCTCGTTTTTGTCGCCCTCGTGCCGCCCGCCCGAGCCGCGTCGCGGGTGCGGCATCCCGCCCCGCCGCACGCCGCGTCGACGCACGTCGCGGCGCTCGATCCGGTCGTCTTCGAGGCGCCGGCCGGCGGCCGGCCGTCGGGCCCGACCGTCACCGATCCGGATTTCGGGCGCATCCTCCCCTCGGGCCGGATCCTGCAGCCGGCGGGGCGCAGCGCCGAGGTGGGATCGAACGCGCTCGGCGTCGCCCTCTCGCCGGACGGCCGCTACGCGATCGTCTCGAACGCGTCGGAGGCGGGATCGGACGCGGTGGCGCCGCTCGACGAGCGCGTCCGCGGCGGCTATTCGCTCGCGGTCGTCGATACGCGGGCGATGCGCGTGGTCGACGCGTACCGGGCGGCGGGCGAGAGCTATTTCGGCGGGATCGCCGCCGAGCGCGATCCCGCCGATCCGAGCCGGACGCTCGTGCTCGCGAGCGGCGGGGCGAGCGCCACGGTCTTCGCGTTCGATCTCGACGCGGGCGGAACGCTGACGCCCGACGCTCGCCACGCGATCCCGCTCGGCCGCGCGGGCGCCTATCCGGGGGCGCTCGCGCTCTCGCCGCGCGGCGATCGCGCCTACGTCGCGGACGAGCTCGGAGACGCCGTCTCCGTCATCGACGTCGCGACGCGGTCGGTGCTCGGGGCGCCGCTCGCCGCCGGATACGCGCCGAGCGCGATCTCGGCGACCGCGACCGGGCTGCTCGTCGCGAACGCCGGGCTCATGGCGCACGCGCGCCTGCCGGTGCCGGTCGCGGTGCCGTCCTTCGCGTTGCCGACCCCGGATTCCGAACGGGCGTCCTCGCTCACGTCGTTCGCCGTCGATGCCGCGGGCGTCCCGGCGGCCGCGGCGCCCGTCGGGATCGCGCTCGACCGTCCGCTCGCCGTGACGGCGACCGTCGGCGGCGTCGAGCCCGCGGCGATCGCGGCGGTGCGCGGTCGGCCGTACGCGTTCATCGCCCTCGCGAACGTCGACCGGATCGCGACGCTCGCGCTCGGCGAGCGGCCGCGCGTCGTCGGCGGCACGGAGCTGCGGCTCTTCGACCGCGGCCCGTACGGCACGCAGCCGGCCGCGCTCGCGCTCTCGCTCGACGGCAGGCGGCTCTACGTCGCGCTCGCGGGGATCGACGCCGTCGCCGTCCTCGATACGAGCGATCCGCTCCGGCCGCATCGCCTCGGCCTGATCCCGACCGGCTGGCATCCGGGCGCCCTCGCCCTCTCGCCCGACGGCCGGACGCTCTTCGTGCTCAACGCGAAGGGCGTCCCGGCGGCCGTCGACTGGGCGACGCTCGAACGGATCGATCTCGGTGGGATCGACCTACGCCGCACGACCCCGCTCGCGCTCTCGCACCTGCGCCGCGTCGTGCGGACGAAGCCGAACCGGCTCGTCCCGCAGCGCTTCCTCGGGCTCGGCAGCGCGTCGATCAAGCACGTCGTCGTCGTCCACGCGCCGCCCGCGACGTTCGACTCCGTACTCGGCGACCTCGCGGGCGGCGTCGCCGCAGCGGGCGCGCTCCCGATGCCGAACCTGCACGCGCTCGCGCGGACGTTCGCCGTCGCGCGAAACTTCTACGTCGAGGCGGGGCCGGCCGGCGGCGGCCATCTCGTCGCCGCGGCCGGGATCGTGAATCCCGCGACCGAGCGCGTGCTGCCGGTCCTCGCGGGCCGCGCGCCGTTCGATAACGGTACGGACGATCCCGAAGACTATTCGCGCGCCGGCTTCGTCTTCGACTCGCTGCTCGCGCGCCGTATGAGCTTTCGCGATTACGGCGATCTCCTGCGGCTCTCGGGCCGCG
>CAZZZK010000289.1:0-3328 GCA_964658555.1 Vulcanimicrobiota bacterium
AAACGTAGGGACGCCGGACGGCATCGTTACTCGGGCCGCACGACACGTCGTGCGGCATCTTCGCCCATCGGTCGAAAAGATTTCGTGCGGGCGGCGAGGTACGCAGTAATCGCTCCGCTCTCGTGACGGCGTTACCGAGAGCGAGCGCCTTTCGTCGCCGTGCGGAGTCATCGTTGTGATCGAGGTGGAGTCTCTCGCCGCCGAGCCGGAATCGCGCGCCGGCCGGCCGAAGTTCGCGGCCGCGTTGCGCGCGGAGCGAAATCGCCGGCGCGGGGTCTTCCCGCTCTCGCACGCGCAGTCCGGACTCTGGCTTCTCGATCGTGCCGACCCCGGAACGCCCGCGTACAATATCTCGCGCGCGGTCCGCTGGACGGGGCCGCTCGACGAGGCGGCGCTGCAGGCGAGCGTATCGGCGATCGTCGCGCGACACGCATCGCTGCGGACGACGATCGGCTACGACGACGATCGGCCGGTGCAGGTCGTCTCCGAGACGCGTTCGGTCGACGTACGGAGGCTCGCGCTTCGCGACGGGCCGCCGGCGGATCGCGAGGCCGCGCTCCGTCGCGCGCTCGCGAGCGAGGCGGCGCATCGCTACGATCTCGAGCGCGACGCGGCGCTTCGCGTGCTGCTCGTTCGGTTGGCGGCGGACGAGCACGTGCTGCAGTGCACGTTCCATCATCTCTACGTCGACGAGCGATCGCTCGAAATCTTCTTTCGCGAGTTGCGCGAGAACTACGCGGCGCTTGAAGCGGATCGTCCGCTCCCCGTGCGCCCCGCATCGCTTCCGTACGGCGAGTACGCGCTTCGCGAGCGCTCGAACGACGCACGCGACGCCGTCGAGCCGCAACTCGCCTATTGGCGGTCGCGCCTCGCGGATGCGCCCGAATCGATCGGGCTCCCGTACGCGCGTCCGCGGCCGGCCGAACGGCGCTTCCGCGGCGCTTCGCTGCGGTTCGCGCTCGCGCCGAGACACGTACGCGCGATCGCCGGCATCGCACGCGATGCGAAAGCGACGTCGTTCGCCGCGTATCTGGCCGCGTTCTACGCGCTCTTGCATCGCTCGGGTGCGGGCGACGATCTCGTCGTCGGAACGCCGATCTCGAAACGCCGGGCCGTCGAGGTCGAATCGACCGTCGGCTTCTTCGCGAACGCGGTCGCACTGCGCGTCGCGTGCGCGGGCGATCCGACGTTCACGGACCTCGTGCGTCGCACGAGCGCGACCGCGCTCGACGCGTTCGCGAATTGCGACGCGCCGTTCGAAGAGGTCGTCGCGAACGTCGCGCGGCGCCGCGATGCGGGCGCGAACCCGGTCTTTCAGGTGATGTTCGCGGTGCAGCCCGACGTCGGCGCGCATCTGGAGTTGCCCGGGCTCGCGGCGCGGCGGGTCGAGATCGCGCGGGACGTCGCGAAATTCGATCTGACCGCGCTCGTCGTCGAATCGCCGACGGGGACGTTCGTCGAACTCGATTACGATACGGATCTCTTCGAGGCATCCGCGATCGACGCGATGGCTCGCCGCTTCCGAACGATCTTCGAAACGCTGGCGCGCGATCCGGGCGCACGACTCGGCGAACTCTGTCCGAGCGGCGATCGCGCGGGCGCCTCGCACGCCGCGCCGGCGGCCGGACCGCGCGCCCCGACGCTCGCCGTCGATGACGGTTCGCCCGGCGAGCGGCGCGAGCTCGAAGTGCGGCTCTGCGGGCTGTGGCGATCGGTACTCGGCGTCGACGCGGTCGGCGTCGACGACGATTTCTTCGCGATCGGCGGGCATTCGCTGCTCGCGGTGCGGATGGTCGAACGGATGGAGCGCGAGCTCGGGCTGCGCGTCCCGCTCTCGACGCTCTTCGCGGAGCCGACCGTCGCGCGACTCGCGGCCGCGCTCGCGCGTGCGCCGGGCGACGCGGGTCGCGCGACGCTCCGCCCGATCGTCACGGGCGCGCATCCGACGCCCGTGATCGTCTTCCACGGAACCTTCTCGGGCGGCGCACACGCCCGAACGATCGCGAAGCATCTCGGCGACCGGACCGTCTACGCGATCGCGCCGCACGGCAACGACGGCGAGCCGGTCCCGGCGACGTTCCGGCTCATGGCCGAGGACGTGCTCGCGCGGCTCGACGCCGCGGGAGTCGCGCCGCCGTACGACTTCGTCGGCTACTGCAACGGCGCGATCGTCGCGCTCGAAGCCGGAAGACTGCTCGAGGCGCGCGGGTATTCGCCGCCGCGCATCTTCGCGATCGAAGCCGAGGTGAACGTGCCGATCGTCGACCGGACGATCGCGCTCGTCGATCGGATCGGCATTCCGCTGAAGATGAGCGATGCTTCGCGCGATCTGCTCGTCCATCGGCTTCTCTTCCGCTGGAGCAGGCTCTCCCGCATCACGTCGTTCGACGATCTCCGTCGTTTCGTCGCGATGCAGGCCCGAGCGCTTCGGAGCGCCGTCGCCCGGCGGCCGTCCGGCGACCGCCTGTCCGACAAAGCCGATGAATCCGACGATTCGGGCGATCGCTTCGGGCTGCTGCGGATCTATCGCGATCGCTTCCTCCACTACCGGGCGCACGCGTACGGCGGCCGCGTCGTCGTCATCCGCGCGCGCGAAAAGGCGCCGCGGCGCGCCGACGTCTCCGCCGGCTGGGCCGCGATCGCGGCGGACGTCGACGTGCATTGGACCGCCGGCTGCCATACGACGATCGTGACGACGCACGCCGTTCCGCTCGCCCAACGAATCGGAGAACTCCTCGATGATTGAATCGCGCGCGCCGCTCTCGTTCTCGCAGGAGCGCGTCTGGTTTCTGCAGCGGCTCGATCCGGACGACCGGTCGTATCAATTCCAAACGCGGTTCCTGTTCGACGGACCGCTCGATCGCGACGCGCTGCGCCGCGCGCTCGATGCGATCGTCGCGCGGCACGAGATCTTCCACACGACGTATCCGGCGATCGACGGCGCGCCGTACGCGCGCGTCGAGCCGCCGAACGCCGCCGCGCTCGAGACGGTCGATCTCCCGAACTCCGATCGCCCCGACGGCGCGTCGAACGCCGACGTCGAGCGAGCGGTCGCGGACGCGCTCGCGCGACCGTTCGACGTCGCGGCGCTGCCGCTCGCTCGGTGGACGCTGCTGCGCGTCGCGAACGAGCGCCACGTGCTCGTTCAGGTCGAGCACCATCTCGTGCACGACGGCTGGTCGTTCAACGTGTTCCTCGCGGAGTTCACCGCGCTCTATCGCGGCTACGCGTCGGGGACCGCCGTCGCGCTCGGCGACGTTCCGTCGTTTACGGAATACGCGGCGCGGCAGCGCGCGTTCGCGGAGACGCCCGAGGCCCGCGAACGCCT
>CAZZZK010000290.1:0-3323 GCA_964658555.1 Vulcanimicrobiota bacterium
GGCTCCGGTGAGCGCGGCTCCGGCGTACGCGTCGGCCGCCGGGTGGGTCTGCCGGCCTGGCGCCGAGACGGTCTGTACGACCGGGCTCGACGCGAAGGTCGTCGATCGCAACGGTGCGGAGCGCACGGAGCGTTTCGCACCGGCGATCGATCCGCCGATCGACTGCTTCTACGTGTATCCCACGGTGTCGCAGGAAGCGACGCCGTACGCCGATTCGCGCGTCACGCCGGAGGTCGCCGCTATCGTCAACGCACAGGCCGGGCGGCTCACGTCGAAGTGTCGCGTATTCGCACCGGTCTACCGGCAGGCGACGCTCGCGCATCTTCGCGCGCAGCTCTCCGGGGCGGCGGTCGCGGATTCCGACGTCCCGGCACGCGACGTCGCGGACGCGTGGGCGTACTATCTCGCGCACGATAATCGCGGCCGCGGCGTCGTCTTCGTCGGCCACAGTCAGGGCACGATCCTCTTGCAGCAGCTCATCGCGGCGAACGTCGACGGGACGGCCGCGCGAGCGCTGCTCGTCTCGGCGTTCCTCGCGGGCGATCCGTCGCTCGGCGTGCCGTACGGTGCGAACGTCGGCGGGACGTTCGCACACGTGCCGACGTGTTCGTCCGCGGGGCAGATCGGCTGCGCGTATGCGTGGGGCAGCTATCTCGAGGGCGACGCGTCGGCGCATCGCGTGTTCGGTCATACGCGGCGCGACGGCCTGACGAGCGCCTGCGTCGATCCGGCCGCTCCGAGCGGCGGTACGGGCACGCTCGAGTTCTTCCGCCGCAAGCCTGCGGGCGCGCCCGCGACCGATCCGCCGTGGATCGAGACGATCGACCGCCTGACCGCGACGTGCGTCGCCGACGAACGCGGTAACGCGTTGCGCGTCGCGGTCGAACCGGGACCGTTCGCGGCGAGCGACGCGGCGCTGCTCGATCGGCTCGCGAGCCGGGACGGATGGGGTCTGCATCCGCTCGATATCGGCCTCGTGCTCGGCAACATGCTCGACGTGCTCGACGCGGAGACCGCAACGTGGACCGCCCTGCGCCGCCCGAAACGTCCCGGCGCGTAACGCGTGCGGCGAACCGGCGACGCGCCCACCGACGGCCGGATCGAACGCATCTCGGCAGCGCAAGCGCGGCGCATCGTCCTCGCGGCGCAAGGGTTCGCGGAGCCGCGGCCGCCCGCGGTCGGGCGCGGTCATCTTCGGCGGACGATCGAGCGGCTCGGCTTGCATCAGATCGACAGCGTGAACGTGCTCGTACGCGCGCACTATCTGCCCGCGTTCTCGCGGCTCGGGCCGTACGATCGCCCGCTGCTCGATCGCGCGGCGTGGGGCCGCCGCGGCGAGCGCCGGCTCTTCGAATACTGGGGGCACGAAGCGTCGCTGTTACCGCTCGAGATGCATCCGCTCTTACGGTGGCGGATGGCGCGAGCGGACCGCGGCGAGGCGGGCTACCTCAGCATGAACGGGTTCGCGACGGAGCGACGGCCCGAGGCGATGCTCTTGCTCGATCGGATCCGCGCCGAAGGTCCGCTCGCGGCATCCGACGTCGAGAGCGGCAGGCCCGGCTGGTGGGAGTGGAGCGTGCCGAAGCGCGCGCTCGAGTGGCTCTTCTACGCGGGCCACGTAACGACCGCGACGCGTCGCGGCAGCTTCGAGCGCGTCTACGATCTCACCGAACGCGTCGTCCCGAGCGCCATCCTCGCGCTTCCGACGCCGAGCGATGCCGACGCGCAACGTGCGCTCGTCGAGCGCGCCGCGCGATCGTTCGGGATCGCGACCGGGCCGGAGCTGCGCGATTACTACCGGCTGCGTCCCGAGGATGCCGCGATCTCGATCGGCACGCTCGTCGAGGAAGGCGTGCTGCGGCCCGTCGCCGTCGCCGGCTGGCCCGTCGCGTACCTGCACCGCGACGCGCGACGCCCGCGCCGCATCGACGCGCGCGCGCTCCTCGCGCCGTTCGATCCGCTGGTGTGGGAGCGCGCGCGGACGGAGCGCCTCTTCGGCTTCCGCTACCGGATCGAGATCTACACGCCCGTCGCGAAGCGACAGCACGGCTATTACGTGCTGCCGTTCTTACTCGGCGAAGCTCTCGTCGCGCGGGTCGATCTCAAAGCCGATCGCCGGAACGGGCGGCTCGTCGTTCACGCCGTCCACCTCGAGCCGGGCGCGCCGCCGCACGCGATCTCGGCGCTCACCGAAGAACTGCGCGAACTCGCAACATGGCTCGAACTCGACGAGGCGACGATGGCGACCCGGTAGCACGTCGATCGAACCGCGTCGCGTCGCGGCGCCGGCGACGCAGCATCTCGTTTTCGCACCGTCGCGTCCCGATGGAGCCGTTCGCGCGGCCGGACGGCGTTAGATGATGTGGCGAATGCTCGGCCACAAGTCTTCGAGTGGGGGATGCAGCCCGACGCAGAGCGCGACGGACGTGCCGTCTTCGAGCGCACGCAGATAGGTTCCGCGAACGACCGCGAGCGGGATGACGTCCGCGCAGTATGGAGCGAGCCGTTCGACATGGTCTTGCACGCGAAGGATGTTTGCCGGGTGTTGACCGCGTAGGGCCCACCGCCCGTATTCGTTCTGCCCGCTGAGCGCGGGCGGTAGACGATACGCGCTTCCATAGAGATCGAGCGCGGCTGCCTCGCCGTAGTTCTCGACGAGGATCGACGTGCGCGCGCGTCGCGGCGCGGGTAGCGCGTCGTACGCCTCGCCGACCGTTCGCGCGAACGCGTGCCAGCCGAGCATGTCGGCGAACGTCGGCGGCAGCGACGCGTCCGCATCGCTCTTCTCTTGGGCCTTCGGCGCGAGGCCGGTTTGACGCACGTACGCGACGAGCGTCGCCGGCGGCAGGATCGGCAATGCGAGCGGCGCGAGCGCGAATGCGACGAGGCAGGCGACGGCGAGGTAGGCGGCGCGCAATCCGCGCATCGGGATCAGCATTTCGAGCGCGATGGCTCCGAGTGCGAAGAGCGGCGGATAGGCGGCCGCGAGATAGTAATCTTTTCCGTGCGACGCGATCGTCGCGCCCGCGGCGACGATCCAGGCGATCGGAATGAAACGCACCGTGCGCAGGCGCGCGATCGCGAATGGTGCCGCGAGCCCCGCGATCCAGATCGGCGCGAACAGCGGATCGAACACGAGTACTTGGTTGGCGAGATACGCCTCCGGCGCGACGGCGACGTCTTTCACGTGCGCGTTGCGCAGCAATTCGAGGAACGGCGCGCCGTGCGCGAGCTGCCAGACGATCGAGGGCACGGCGATCACGACGGCGATCGCGCTCCCGAACCAGAGTTCGCGCGCGCGAAAGATCCGACGCTCCGGCGTC
>CAZZZK010000291.1:0-3319 GCA_964658555.1 Vulcanimicrobiota bacterium
CTCGTCGATGCAAGTCGACCGCCCCGAACGCGGCTTCTCGCTCGCGCGCGACGGGGAGCTCGACATGCGCATGAACGACGGCGCGGGCCGGACCGCGCGCGAGCTCCTCGAGGAGACGAGCGAGACCGAGCTCGCCGATCTCATCTTCACCTACGGCGAGGAGCGCGCGTCCCGGCGGATCGCGCGCGCGATCGTCGCCGCGCGCGGCGCGGGCCGCCTGCCGACGCGGACGCTCGACCTCGCGCGCCTGATCGCGGGCGTCGTGCACGTGAGCGGTAAGCGCGAGCGCATCCACCCGGCGACGCGCACGTTCCAGGCGCTCCGGATCGCCGTCAACGACGAGCTCGGCGCGCTCGAAACGGGGCTCGCCGCCGCGATCGCCCGCACGAAGCCGGGCGGCCGGATCGCCGCGATCAGTTTTCACTCGCTGGAGGACCGCATCGTGAAGCATCGCTTTCGGGACGACGAACGTCTGCGCGCGGTCGTGAGGAAGCCGCTCCCGCCGAGCGACGACGAGATCGCGCGCAACCCCCGTTCGCGCAGCGCCAAGCTGCGCGCCGCGGAGCGCCTCGCGTGACCGCGCACGCGCTCCCGCTCGACGACGAGCTCCTCCCCTCCGTCGGCACGCGCGCCGGCCGCACCGCGGTCTCGCGCCGCCGGTCGCAGACGCGCCGCGCGCGGCGCGCCTCGTACGTTCGGATCTTCCTCGTCGTCGGCGTCCTGACGCTCGCCGCGGTGATCTACCTCGGGCTGATGGCGAACCTCACGCGGCTGACGTATCAGCTCGAGAGCGCGGCCCAGACGCGGGCGACGCTCGCCGACGAGAGCGCGCAGCTCGACGATACGATCGCGCGCCTCGAATCGCGCGAACGGCTCTCGCAGCTCGCGATCCGTCTGCGGATGCACGAGCCGCAGACGTTCGCCTCGGTCGCGCTCCCCGCGCCGCCGCGGCCGCAGCCGCACGGGCTCGCGTTCCTCTCCTGGCTGAAGTGACCGGCGTCCGCCGCCGCCCGGCGGAGGCCGCGATCCGTACGAGCTCGCGTCGCGCGAAGGTCGCGTTCTACGTGCTCCTCGGCTTCGCGCTCTTCGTCCTCGCGCGGTTCTTCATCGTGCAGGTGCGCATGGGGCCGAAGCTCGCAATGCAGGCGTACGATCAGCATCTGACGGCGACGACGTTCGCGGCGCGGCGGGGCGCGATCTACGATCGCGACGGCAACGTCCTCGTGCGGTCGCTGCCGTCGCAGAGCGTCTACGCCTCGACGGGCGACGTCGTCGGCGTCGCGCACACGGCGAGCGAACTCGCGCGCATCCTCGGCGACCGGAGCCCGGCCGACCTGCGGGCGAGCCTCGGCGGAACGGCCGGCTACGTGCAGATCGATCACAAGGTCTCGCGCGAGCGCGCCGACGCGATCGAGAAGCTCGACCTCGCGGGGATCAGCATCGTCCCGGAGGTCACGGGGGTTCGGTTCGTGCCCTCCGGCAGGCTGGCGTCGACCGTAATCGGCTTCACGGGCTTCAACGAGAACGGGCTCGACGGGCTCGAATACTCCTACGATGCGGTGCTGCGCGGCATGCCCGGCCGGATGACGCTCGAGGACGACGGCCGGCAGCACACGATCCCCTTCGCGCAGCCGCACGTCGTCGTCGCGGCGCAGCCGGGGCGGTCGCTCGTCCTCACGCTCGACTCGTACCTGCAGTACGAGGTGCAGCGCGTCTTGGGCGCGACCGTCGCGAAGTGGCACGCCGAGAGCGGCAGCGCGCTCGTGATGGATCCGTACACGGGCGAGATCCTCGCGCTCGCGAACGCGCCCGATTACGACGTCCGCCATTATGGCCGGTACTCCGACGACGAGCGCCGCGATCGCGCGGTCACGGATGCCTACGAACCGGGCTCGACCTTCAAGCTCGTCACCGTCGCGGCCGCGATCGACAGCGGCCGCGTCGCGCCGGACGAACGCTTCGTCGCGACGGACGAGCTCGCGGTCGGCGGCCGGACGATCCACAACGCCGACGACGGGATGATGGCGCAGGGCCGCGGCAGCGAATCGGTCTCGGACATCATCGCCTACTCGCATAACGTCGGCGCGGCGCGGATCGGCCTCGCGCTCGGCGCGACGCGGATGTCGGCGGCCCTCGCACGCTTCGGCTTCGGCGAGCCGACCGACGTCGGGCTTCCGGGCGAGAGCCCGGGCATCGTCCCCGCACTCGCCGACTGGAGCGCGAGTACCTTGCCGACGATCGCGTTCGGGCAGGGGATCGCGACGACGCCGATCGCGATGGCGCGTGCCTACTGCGCGATCGCGAACGGCGGCCTCCTCATGAAGCCGATCCTCGTCTCGGACGAACTCGACGCGGACGGCCGCGTCGTCGCGCACACGGGGCCGACCATCGTGCGGCGCGCGATGAGCGCGAAGACGGCCGAGATCCTGCGCGGCTATCTGCGCGAGGTCGTCACGCGCGGCACGGGCCACGGCGTCGCCGAGATCCCGGGCTACGCCGTCGCGGGAAAGACCGGCACGGCCCAGATCGCGGCGAACGGCTACTATCAGCCCGGCGCATACGTGGCCTCGTTTATCGGATTCGTGCCGGCGCAGACGCCGCGCTACGTCATCCTCGTGAAGGTCGTGCATCCGCGCGGTTCGATCTACGGCGGCACGGTCGCGGCGCCCGCGTTCGCGCAGATCGCGAAGCTCGCCATGATGCGCGCCGGCGTCGAACCGGTGATTCCGCCGGCGCCGCACCGTCCGCGCCCGGTCGCGGCACGCCGGGTGGCGAAACGAACACGGTGACACGTCCGCGGCCCCCGCGCATCGCCCTCGCCGCGCTCGCCGACGCTCTCGGCGCGACGCACGCGTTCGGCACGCTCGCGGGCGAGATCACGGCCGTCGCGGCCGATTCGCGCGAGGTACGCCCGGGCGCGCTCTTCGTCGCGCTGCGCGGCGCTCGCGCGGACGGGCACGCGTTCGTCGCGCAGGCGATCGCGAGCGGCGCCGCCGCGGTCGTCGTCGACGACGCGCGCGCGGCCGGCGATCCCGCGCCGGGCGGCGTCGCGACGCTCGTCGTCGCGCGACCGCGCCTCGCGCTCTCGCGCGCCGCGGCCCTGCTGTACGGCGAGCCGTCCCGCGAGCTGCGCTGCATCGGCGTCACCGGAACCAACGGCAAGACGACGACGACGCGGATCGTCGCGGCGCTGCTCGCCGCGGGCGGGATCCCGACGGGGACGATCGGGACGCTCGGCGCGGGGTTCGGCGAACGCGCCCGGCCGCTCGCGAACACGACGCCGCTCGCGCACGAGCTCCAAGCGCTGCTCGCCGAGATG
>CAZZZK010000292.1:0-3317 GCA_964658555.1 Vulcanimicrobiota bacterium
CGCTTCGCCGTCGACGGCGCCGTCATGCTCGGCGAAGCCCTCGCCGCCGGCCGAGAGCCGGAGGCCGTCTACGTCACCGAGGCCGGCTCGAAGGCGCTCGAGGCGCACGCTCCGGCGCTCGCGGAACGCGCGTTCCTCGTCGCCGACAAGACGATGGCGCGGCTCTCGGATCTCGAAACGCCGCCGGGTCTGCTCGCCGTCCATACGATACGAATGACGCCTCTCGACGAACTCTTGGCAGCGGGCGAGCCGGCCCTTCTGCTCGCCGAGATCGCGGATCCCGGCAACGCCGGGACGATGGTGCGCGCCGCCGAGATCTTCGGCATCGAGCGGGTGATCTTCGCGCGGAGCGGCGTCGAAGCGCACAATCCGAAAGTCGTCCGTGCGACGATGGGGGCGATCTTCCGAGCGGCGCTCGCCGATGCGACCGCGGGCGACGTCGCCTCCGCCGCCCGCGTTCACGGCTACGAGATCGTCGCCGCGGCGGGCGACGGCGAGCCGCTGCCGGATTTCTCGTTCGGTCCGCGGACGATACTCGCGATCGGCAACGAACGGCGCGGCGTCTCGGGATGGCTCCCCGCCTACGATCGAGCGGTCTCGATCCCGCAGGTCGGAGCCGGCGAGAGCCTCAACGCGGCGATCGCGGGCGGCATTCTCTTTTACGCGTTTTCGCAACATCGACGGAGCATGATGGGAACACGAAAGTCCTAGCAAACCCTGCGCTGTCAAGACTTGGCGGCCGATAACCCTAATGCTATACTCGCCCAAGTCCTGGCCGTAAAAGGCACGTACCGACCGCTCGCATGAAGAAGGGTTAACGTCGACTGATGCGCACAACCGACCGCTTCTGGAAGCTTTTCGCGAATACCGGCTCCGTCTACGCTTATCTGATCTACCGCCAGGTCAATCAAGCTCCCGCCAACAGCTAACCCGCCCTCCGGGTACCTCGGGAAAAGATGTCGCGAAAGCCCGGCCGAACGGTCGGGCGTTCGCATTTCATGGGGGAACCCCGATCGATCAGCTCACGGAACAACTCGAATCGCTGGGCGCGCGCCTCTCGGATGCGCTCGACGGCGTTCGCGACGCCGCGGCCCTGGACGCGCTGCGATCTCGCTTTCTGGGACGGACGGGCGAGATCACGACCGTCCGTCGCACGATCGGGACCTTCCCGCACGCCGAGCGGCCCGAAGCGGGCCGGATCATCAACGAGGCCGTCGCGGAATTCGAAGCGCGGATCGCCGAACGTGCGGCGGCGCTCGCGAACGGTGCGCTCGACGCGGAACTCGCCGTCCGGATCGACGTTACGTTCCCCGGCACCCGTCCGGCGACGGGATCGCTGCATCCGGTCCGGCGCGCGATGGAAGACGCCTGCGACTACTTCGAACGGCGCGGATTCGCGGTCGTCCTCGGGAACGAGATCGAAACCGAGTATTTCAATTTCGACGCCCTGAATATTCCGGCCGACCATCCGGCGCGCGAGGGGCTCGACTCGTTCTACCTGCGGCCCGGGCTGCTGCTTCGTACGCACACCTCGCCGATGCAGGTGCGCACGATGCAGGCGTTCCCCGCACCGCTCGCGATCGTCGTACCCGGCAAAGCGTATCGCCGAGACGCGATCGATGCGCGGCACGCACCCGTCTTCCATCAGATCGAAGGCCTCCTCGTGGCACCCCGGATCCACCTCGGGCATCTCAAGGGGATCCTCGAGGGACTCTTCCGGCATCTCTTCGGTCCGGGTCAAGCGGTGCGCTTTCGCCCGTCCTTCTTTCCCTTCACGGAGCCGAGCGCGGAAGTCGATACGACCTGTCCCGGCTGCGCCGGTGCCGGCTGTAAGACGTGCGGCGGGTCGGGCTGGATCGAGATCGGCGGCTCGGGGATGGTCCATCCCGCCGTGCTGCGCGAGTCAGGCTACGATCCCGCGGCCGTCACCGGCTGGGCCTTCGGCGTCGGGATCGAGCGTATCGCGATGGTCCGTCAGGAGATCGACGACATCCGCGTGCTCTTCGAAAACGATCCGCGTATCCTCGCCTCCCTCGCATAAGCAAGGACCTCGATGAAGCTTCCCCTCGCGTGGTTGCGCGATTATCTCATCTGCGATCTCGGCGCGGACGAGCTCGCCGCCCGGCTCGCGGCGCTCGGGTTTCCGGTCGAATCGATCGAACGGCCCGAGCCGCTGCACGGCGTCGTGATCGGCCGGCTGACGCAGGTGGCGAGACACCCTAACGCCGATCGCCTCAACGTCTGCACGGTCGACGTCGGCGGCGACGAGCCGCTGACGATCGCGACCGCGGCGACCAACGTCGCGACGGGCGACGTGGTCCCGGTCGCGACGATCGGCGCCCACGTGGTCGGCCTCGACATCGCTCCCCGCTCGATGCGCGGCATCGCCTCGCAGGGGATGCTCTGCTCGGCGGGCGAGGTCGGCCTGGAGGCCGCATGGTTCGTCGACGGCATCCTGCAGCTCGAGAAGGACGCCGAGATCGGCGCCGACTTTCTCGCCGCCTACGGTCTCGGCGAGGCCGTGCTCGACGTCGAGGTAACGGCGAATCGCGTCGACGCCATGTCGGTGCTCGGGCTCGCCCGCGAGCTCGGCGCGAGCCTCGGGCTCCCGATTCGCGAGCCCGCGATCGCCGTCGGGCGCCTCGCCGCCGATCCGACGCCGCCCGGGACCGTCACGATCGAGAGTCCGGACTGCACCCGTTTCGTCGTGCAGCGGATCTCGGACGTCTCGGCCGGAGAGTCGCCGTTCCGGATACGCGCGCGCCTCGCACTCGCGGGGCAGCGCCCGATCGACAGCATCGTCGACGTGACGAACTTCGTCATGCTCGAGGGTGCGCAGCCGCTCCACGCGTACGACGCGTCGCGCATCGCTCGCGGCCGGCTCGTCGTCCGCGACGCCCGGCCGGACGAGCGGATCAAAACCCTCGACGGCACCGACCGTGCGCTCGACGCGCGCTTCCTCACGATCGCGGACGAGGCCGGCGTGCAATGCGTGGCCGGGCTGATGGGTGCCGCGTCGAGCGAGGTCGGTCCGCAGACCTCCGAGATCCTCATCGAATCGGCGACCTTCGCGGGCCCGCGCATCCGTCGCATGAGCGTCGCGCTCGGGCTGCGCACCGAGGCTTCGAGCCGCCACGAGAAAGGGCTGCCGCGCGGTCTCTCGACGTGGGGCGCCGCCCGTGCGGCATACCTCTTCGCCGCGCAGGGTGCGACGGTCCACGCGCCGTTCGCCGCGGGCGCGGGCGACGAGCCGCCGGCCGCGATCGAGCTCGACGTCGCGCGGATCGAGGCGTTGCTCGGAATCCCGGTCGCTGCGG
>CAZZZK010000293.1:0-3299 GCA_964658555.1 Vulcanimicrobiota bacterium
GGCGCCCCGCGGCGGAGCCCGAGGTGCTCGCGACCGCACCGAAGACGATCGCGACGAGCGATGCGCCGAGCGTCTGACCGCTGACCCGGACGACGGCGAGCAGACCGGCCGCGCTCGGGGTCTTGGGTCGCGGCGCGCTCCCGATGAATTCGCGATTGTTCGGCGTCTGGAAGAACCCGAAGCCGAGCCCGCAGATGACGCCGTGGAGGACGATCGTCGCGACGCTCGCGTGCGGCGCGAGCGTCGCGTAGAGTCCGAGGCCGACGGCGAGCACGGCGAGTCCGGCCGTCGAGAGAACGCCTGCGGCGTAGCGATCGGAGAGGCGGCCCGCGAGCGGCGCGATCACGGCGATCGAGAGCGGCCAGGAGGTCAGCAGCAGTCCCGATTCGAGCGGCGTTCGCCCGAGCGCCTCTTGAAAGTAGAACGGCAGGGCGACGTAGGCGAGACCTTGCGCGACGAACGTCGCGAACGAGCTGCCGGCGGCGATCGCGAACGCCGGGATCGCGAAGAGATCGAGCGCGATCATCGGCTTCGGAAGCACGAACTGACGCCGCACGAAGTAGGCGAGCGATGCGAGCCCGGCCGCGAGCCGCAGCGCGATCGAGAGCGGGCTTTCGGCGCGCGAGAACCCGTCGAGCCCCCAGATCGTCAGGGCCAAGCCGAGCGCGCTCGTCGCGACGCTCGGAAGGTCGAGGCGCCCCGGCTTCGGCGGGTCGTCCGGCAGCGCGCGGTTGAGCGCGATGTTCGCGATGCCGAGCGGCACGTTGAGCGCGAAGAGCCACGGCCACGGAGCGATCGCGAGCACGAAGCCGCCGAGCGTGGGGCCCGCGGCCGAGCTCGTCGCGACGACGAGCGCGTTCACCCCGAGCGCGCGCCCGAGTTCGGCACGCGGAAAGATCTCGCGCAGGATCGCGGGCGCGATCGAGACGATCGCTGCCGCTCCGAGGCCCTGCAGCACGCGCGCGAGGATGAGCGGCGCGAGCGCGTGCGAGAGCGCGCAGAGCAGCGACCCGACGACGAAGACGACGACGCCGCCGCGATAGACCTTCGTCGGTCCGCGCAGCTGCCCGAGCGCGGCGAACGGCAGGATCGCCATCGTGACGGCGAGCTGGAAGCCGTTGACGACCCAGATCGACGCGGTCGGCGTCGCGTGGAGGTCGCGGGCGATCGTCGGGAGCGCCGTGTTCGCGATCGATCCGTCGAGGACGGCCATCGTCGTCGCGATCGCGAGCGCGAGGTATGCGACGCGGCGCCGCCCGACCGGCAATCCGTCCGGCACGGCGGCCGGGCCGTCCGGGGCTGCGGGGGCCGGAACCGACGGATGGGCGGCGGCGCAAGACGGACCCGACGAACCGGCCGCGGCGGCGGCCGGCGCGTCAGGAGAAGGCTCGTTCGGCGTGATAGGAGCTGCGGGAGAGCGGGCTCGAGACGACCTGCCGGAAGCCTTTCGCGCGGCCGGCGAGGCGCAGCCGCTCGAAGCGCTCGGGCGTCACGTACTCGGCGACCGGAAGATGATGCTTGGAGGGCTGCAAGTACTGGCCCATCGTGAAGATCTCGACGCCGGCGGCGCGGGCGGCGTCCATCGCCGCTTCGATCTCGTCGTCGCGCTCGCCGAGGCCGAGCATGAGCGAGGTCTTCGTGAAGCGCACGAGGCCGCTGCGGTGCGCGCGTTCGAGGACGGCGAGGGAGCGCGCGAACCCGGCGCGCTTGTCGCGGACGCTCGACTGCAGGCGTTCGACCGTTTCGAGGTTGTGCGCGAGCACCTCGGGGCGCGCCGCGAGCACGACGTCGAGCGCCGCGAGGTCGCCCGCGAAATCGCCCGTCAGGCATTCGACTTTCGCTTCGGGCGAGAGCGCGCGGATCGTGCGGACCGTGCTCGCGAAGATCGCCGCCCCGCCGTCGGCGAGATCGTCGCGATCGACCGCGGTCAGGACGAGGTAGCGCCAGCCGAGATCGCGCACGGCCTCCGCCACGCGCGTCGGTTCGAGCCAATCGACCTCGCCGCGCGGGCTGCCCGTCTTCACGTTGCAGAAGCGGCACGCGCGCGTGCACGTGTCGCCGAGGATCATGATCGTCGCGGTGCCCGCGCCCCAGCACTCGCCGACGTTGGGGCAGAGCGCCTCCTGGCAGACGGTGTGCAGGCCGGAGGCCGCAACGTCGGCCTTGAGACGTTCGTAGCGCTCGCCGTGCGCGAGCGTCACCTTGAGCCACGGCGGCTTCCGAAGCGGCGCGGGGCGAGTACTGTCGATCATGCGGTCGAGACTCTTCGCCGCGCGAGGTCGAGTCGCTTCGTCGGCTCGCCGTCGGCTCGATGCGGCACGTACCGGCGTGGTCGAGTTCCGCACGCTCGTCGAGCTGCCGCAGCCGCCGTCTTCGGAGAATCGCGTGTACGCCGTCGGCTTCGAACAGCCGGGGTTTCCGCGTCGGTTCGCGACATCCGCATGCTTCGGATCGAAGACTTCGACGATCTCGGGCCGACGGTTACGTCTGCTCGACGATAGCGTTTTCGGCCCGATCGGACGCGCGTTCCGCGCGCGAGCGTCGTTCGAAGCGCAGGCCCGTCTCTGCTTCGATGCCGGCTCGCAAGGCTTCGAGCACGTCGTCGCGCGCGACGGTGCGGCCGATCTCGTTTTCGATCGACGTGATGCCGAAGGCGGCCGTGCCGCAGGGCGTGATGAACCGATCGTACGCGAGCGGGATCGAGACGTTGAGCGCGAGGCCGTGCATCGTCGTCATCCGTTTCACCGCCAAACCGATCGCGCAGATCGCGTCGTCGCCCACGTAGACGCCGCGATGCTCGCTCCGTGCCTCGGCCGCGATGCCGAAGGCGTCGAGCGTTTCGATGACCGCGTTCTCGAGCATCGAGACGAACGGCACCACGTCGCGGAAGCGCTCCAGCCGAACGATCGGATACACGACGATCTGTCCCGGGCCGTGATAGGTGACGTCGCCGCCGCGCTCCGTCGCCACGACCGCGATGCCGCGCGCCGCGAGCGCGTTCTCCGAGAGGAGCAGATGTTCGCGCTTCGCCGCGCGTCCGAGCGTGATGACGGGCTCGTGTTCGACGACGAGCCATGTCGGCGGCGCGTCGCCGTTTGCGACCCGCTCGTGCAGGTCGCGCTGAATCGTCAGCGCCTCGCCGTACGAGAGCCGGCCGAGATCCCGGAGCCGGGCGTGCTCGCCTACGCGAACGATCCGCCCGCTCTCGAGCTCGGGACGAACCGCGGCCGGAGGTTCGTCACCCCGCGGCGACCGGCTCCGCGGCCGCGCCGAGCGGGGCGCCCGGAGCGGGCTTCGGC
>CAZZZK010000294.1:0-3281 GCA_964658555.1 Vulcanimicrobiota bacterium
CTGACGGGCACCGTGACGACGTGCGCTTCGAAGATCCTCGCGAACTGGGTCGCGCCGTACACGTCGACCGCGGTGCAGCGTCTGCTCGATGCGGGTGCGATCCCGGTCGGGAAGACGAATCTCGACGAGTTCGCGATGGGCTCGTCCTGCGAGAACAGCGCGCTCGGCGTGACCCGCAATCCGTGGGATCTCGGTCGCGTGCCGGGCGGCAGTTCGGGCGGTAGCGTCGCCGCGGTCGCGGCGGGCGAAGCCGCGCTCGCCCTCGGCAGCGATACGGGCGGTTCGATTCGCGAGCCGGCCGCGTTCTGCGGCGTCGTCGGCTTCAAGCCGACGTACGGCCGCATCTCGCGCTACGGGCTCATCGCCTTCGCGTCGAGCCTCGATCAGATCGGGCCGATCGCGACGACCGTCGAAGACGCGGCGCTCGCCTACGATCTCATGGCGGGTAAAGATCCCTTCGACGCGACGTCCGTCGATCGGGCCGTCGAACGAACGGCGACGGGATTACGCGAGGACCTGCGCGGCGTGCGCGTCGGTATCGTCAAGGAGTTCGGTCTCGGCGAGCTCGAGCCCGCAGTACGCGCGGTCTACGAGCGGGCGTATGCCGATCTCGAAGCGCTCGGCGCGGAGCTCGTGGAAGTCGCGCTGCCGACGGCCGAGTACGGCGTCGCGACGTACTATCTCATCGCGCCGGCGGAATGCTCGTCCAATCTCGCCCGCTTCGACGGGATGCGTTACGGTTTACGCGTCGAGGGGCCGGATATCGGTACGACCTACGAGCGCACGCGCGCCGAAGGCTTCGGCGACGAGGTGAAACGCCGCATCCTCATCGGCACGTACGCGCTCTCGAGCGGCTACTACGACGCGTATTACGTGCGCGCGCAGAAAGCGCGGACGCTCATCGCCGCCGACTTCGCGAAGGCGTTCGCATCCTGCGACGCGATCGCGTGCCCGGCGGCCGCGTCGCCCGCGTTCGCGTTCGATGCGAAGACCGATCCCGTGAGCATGTACCTGATGGATTACTACACGATCCCGATGTCGCTCGCCGGGCTGCCGTCGCTCTCCGTCCCGTGCGGCTACGTGACGCCGGCGGACGGGACGACGCCGCTCCCGCTCGGCCTCGAACTGAGCGCGCCGCTCTTCGCCGAACGCAGCCTGCTCGGCATCGCGCACGCCTACGAGCGCGGCACGAACCACGCGCGCGCGCGATCGATCCCGGCATTGCCGATGGAGGCGCGCGCGTGAGCACGATCGCAGAAACGTCGACCGCGAACGCTTCGGTCGCGGCTTCCGAACTCGTCGTCGACGGCGTGCCGTACGAAGTCGTCATGGGCATCGAGTGCCACGTCGAGCTCAAAACGGAGACGAAGATGTTCTGCGGCTGCCGCAACGTCTTCGGCGCCGAGCCCAATACGAACGTCTGCCCGGTCTGCCTCGGCTTGCCGGGCGCGCTGCCGGTTCCCAACCGGCGCGCGCTGGAGCTGCTCGTGAAAGCCGGCCTCGCGTTCGAGGCCGAGATCCCCGCGTATTCGAAATTCGATCGCAAGAACTATTTCTATCCGGACATGCCGAAGGACTATCAGATCTCGCAGTTCGACATGCCGCTCACGCAGGGCGGCGTCGTTCATTTCCTATTGCCCGACGGCTCGTCCGGATCGTGCCGCCTGACGCGCATCCATCTCGAAGAAGACACCGGGAAATCGACGCACGCGTCGCGCGACGGGCGCATCGCCGGCAGCACGCATTCGCTCGTCGATTTCAACCGCGCGGGCGTGCCGCTCATGGAGTGCGTCTCCGAGCCCGACATCCGCTCCGCCGCGCAAGCCGTCGCATTCCTCGAAACGCTCAAGCGGACGTTCGTCGCGCTCGGCGTCAGCGACGTCAAGATGGAGGAAGGCTCGCTGCGCTGCGACGTCAACCTCTCGCTCCGGCCGGTCGGCGCGACCGAGTACGGTACGAAGGCGGAGATCAAGAACATGAACTCGTTTCGCTCCGTCGCGCGCGCGATCGAGAGCGAGACCGCACGTCAGCTCGCCGTCCTGCGAGGCGGCGGTCGCGTCGTCCAGGAGACGCGCGGCTGGGACGAAGCCGCGGGCACGACGCATGCGATGCGCAATAAAGAGAAAGCGCACGACTATCGGTATTTCCCCGACCCCGATCTCGCGCCGATCGAATACGCGCCGGCCGACGTCGCGCGGCTGCGAGGCGAGCTCGGCGTCTTACCGCAGGCGCGCCTCACGCGCCTGACGGCGGAGCACGGATTGTCGATGGTGCAGGCGATGCAGATCGTCGACACGCCCGGCCTCGCGGAGTACTACGAACGTTCGCTCTTCGGTTCGCACGAGCGGGCGACGCGAAGCTCCGAGCCTCCGACGGCGATCGGCGAGACGGTTCGTGGTTCGGATGCCGAGACGGAACGGCTCGTCCGAGCGAAAAACGCGGACGGCGCAACGGCGCGCCGGGCACAGGCGACGGTGAACTTCCTACTCGGCGACCTCTCGCGGCTCGCGAACGAGACGGGCACCTCCGTCGCCGAGTCGCGCGTCACGCCGCACGCGCTGGCGGAACTGGTCGCACTCGTCGAGGCGAACGCGATCAACTCGAAGACCGCAAAGGAGCTCGTCGCTCGGGTGTGGGCGGACGGCGGCTCGCCGAAAGCGATCGTCGAGAACGAGGGACTCGGCCAAGTGAGCGACGCGGGCGCGATCGACGCGCTCGTCGCCGACGTGATCGCGGCGAACGCGAAGATCGCGGACGACTACCGCGCCGGCAAGACGAAAGTCATGGGCTTCCTCGTCGGTCAGGTGATGAAGCACAGCCGCGGCAAAGCGAATCCCGCGCTCGCGGAAGAACGGTTGAGAGCGGCGCTCGGGTAGGGCGTGGCGTTCGACGGACGCTCGGCGGCATCGTATCCGTTCGCGGTCTGCTTCGCGTGGACGGCGATCGGCTTCTTCCCGAGCGTGATCGACGGCCGGCGGACGTGCGGTCGGGCGTACCCGCGGCCGAGCGGCTCGCGTCCGGCGTCGTCCGCGCGGCTCCGGAGCATCTCGCTAGGAGCGGTGAGGTACGGCAGGTGCGTGACCGTCGGAATCGGCCCGGCCGGACTCGTCCTGAGCGTCCTGCTCCCGTTTCGTCGTGCCACCGCGCGGGATCGGAGCGGGTTTACGCTAGGGTGACTTCCGCCCCCGAAGAAACCGCGCGCCTTTGCGACGAGCGGACCCTCGACGTTCTCGATTTCGCGGCCGTGCGCGAACTCGTCGCCGTGCAGACGACGACCGATC
>CAZZZK010000295.1:0-2095 GCA_964658555.1 Vulcanimicrobiota bacterium
GACGACGGCCGCGGGCGGCAGCGCGACGATCGCGCCGACCGCCGCGAGCCGCTCGCGCAATCGCCGGACGAGCCGCGGCGTCCGTGCGAGTTCGGCGAACGACGTGCGCTCGTCGAGCGCGAGATCGGCGGCGACGCCGGCGGCTTGGCCCTCTTCGATCGTCGTCGGGACGATCCGCGCGCTGCCCGACGCCGCATGCGACGCGGAGATCGCGGGGCTCGCGAGCGCGACGTTCTCGATGCCGCGCGGCACGAGCGTGCCGAAGGGGATCCCGTAGACGTGCCGCTCCGGCGCGAACGCTTGGCGGTCGCGCGGATCGACGGGGTGCAGATCGAGCGGATAGGACGAGAGGCCGATCGTGTCGCTCGGGATACGGCCGCTCCAAACGTCGGCGCTCGAAAGACGCTCGAGCCCCGCGATGTGCCGCGTCTCGCGCACGTACGGCGCGCTCGCGAAGCCCGCGACGCGCGCGTGCGCGAAGCCCGGAACGTTCGTGCGGAAAAAGGCCAGGAGTCGATACGCTTCGCGTTCGCCGCGCTCGCCCGCGATCCGAACGGCGGCCGGATCGAGCCCCTCCACGCCGCAGATATCGATCGCGTTCACGGTCACCGTGCCGTCCGCCATCCGCCCGAGATTGAGATCGCGCACGAGAATATCGCGCGCGCTCGGGACGTAGCGCGCGGCGACTTTCGAATAGCCCCACGCGCGCGCGCCGGCCGCGCCGCCAGCGCCGTCGCGGCCGGCGTCGTACGAGCGCAAGACCGCGCGCCAATCGACGTCCGCGACCGAGAACATCGGCGTGATCGCCTGCTCGCGCTCGTCGATACCCGAGTCTTGCCGGCCGACGTCGTACCGCGCGCCCGCCGCGGCCGCGAGGTCGGCGCTATCGGTCGCATCGACGATCGAGTCCGCGACGAAGTCCGTCTCGGCGCCGGTCGCGACGTCGTGCATCCGAACCGACGTCACGCGTCTGCCGGCGGGCGCGGGTGCGGTCACGACCGCATCGAGCGCGAGACCGTACCCCACGTCGATGCGCGACTGAGCGGCGACGGCCCGCGCGAACGCGCGCGCCGCGTCGCTCGGCATGAAGACGTCGCCCAGGCGGGCGTAGAGGTCTCGGAAGATCCCGCGCTCGACGATCGTGCCGTCGGGGCCGGCATTGAGATCCCACTGATCCATCATCGACCCCGTCAGGACGCCGCCGAGGTCGCGCGTCGCGCTGACGAGCGTCACGCGCGCGCCGCCGTGTGCGGCGGCGATCGCCGCCGCCACGCCCGCGGGCGTACCGCCGACGGTTCGAACGCGGGCGCCGACGGCCGGAGCCGAGGATCCGCCCGCGACGGCGACGGCGACGGAGACGGCGAGAACGAAGGCGGCGAGGGTCGGGAGGCGCGTCACGGTGAGGCTCTCGGTCGGAGAAATGCTGGTACGTCGTGACAACGTTCGACCCGCGCGAATCGTGCCTCGCCCGGCGCCGCCGCAGGCCGGTTAGGTCGAGGCCTTCGCGGTCGCGGGTTTCGCCATATCTTCGATGTAGGGATCTTCGCGACAGATCGCGCGTAAGAGCACGGCGCTCTTCGCGCTGTCGTTGATCCCGCCCGGTGCGACGCGCTTCTGCGATCCGTCGACCGGTAGATATTCGTAGTTGAGCCCGTTCACGTACAGGCGGCCGAGCGGCGTCGTGATCGACGTCTTGCCGGCCTCACTCGTGCCGTGAGCACGCATGAGCAGGGTGATCGGATTGGTCGTTTTCGGCTGAGCCATACCGGCCGTTTCGCCGCACGGGTCCGGTTTGCCGCTGTAAAAAGGCGCGTCCGGTGATCTATGCTACGAACCACCAACCGCGGCCCGGGGTACGATCGAGTCTCCACACTCGAAGACGGGGCGCGTATGCTTTCGACCGAACTTCTCGCCAAGTGCCACGGCCGGGTCCGTATGTCGCTTACCGACGGCGGCGTCTTCACCGGAAGCTTCCGGACGGACATCCTGAGCACGTCCGCGATCTCGGTGTATTTCTACGGTGACGCGAACGACATGTCGCTTCCGATCTCGCTCATCGAATCGCTCGAGTCGCTCGGCCAAGATCGAGTCGCTT
>CAZZZK010000295.1:2105-3276 GCA_964658555.1 Vulcanimicrobiota bacterium
CGATTACGAGTTGATTCGCCCGCATCTGCGAACCGTCGACCTGATGCAGGAACTCGCTCGGGCGCCCTCGGCCGAGCGAGTTCGCGCGTCTCGAAGCTAGCGGCAGCTGCCGCTCGTGCAGAAACGGACGCTGGCGGCGAGATCGATGCCGTGCAGGGTGAAGGGGACTTGCCCGTACGCGCCCGTCGATGCGCCGGCCTCGGCCGCCGCGAAGCGGAAATCTCCGCGATCGTACTGCGGGGTCAACCCCGGCGCTCCCGACCAGTTCGTGTCGGAGATGAAGCCGCCGAAGTGCTGCTCGTCCATGGTGCGCAGCAGGACCTTGACGTACGGGGCGTTGTTCGTCGCGTCGATCTGATCGTCGGTGAGCGCGAGGAACCAGCGCGTACCTTCGGGGGGGCGCTGCCCGCTCGCCGTGTGGCCGGCGCAGGCGGACGACGAGTTCGTGTTCGCGCCGTCCGAAAACGTCGCCGGATAGACCCAGGACGGATCAGCGCAGAGCGCGGTCGTCGCGATGGCATATCCGAGCGTTCCGTGGACGGGGTCGGCTTCGGCCGCCTTCAGGGCGTACGCATGGATCGTGCCGAGCGAGCTCGCGATGTTGGTCGCCGTCGAGCCGGAGCATCCGGTACCGTCGCCCGACCAGCGGCAGAAGCCGCCGCCGCCGAGATGCATCGTCGCATCGGACGAGCCGCGAGCCGGTGCGAGCCAGAAGTCGTACTCGCCCTGCGCCCGCTCGTCGTTCCACGAGTAGTGGTGATCGCTATTGCCGGCGGGAAGCATGATCGCGGGCACGTCGATCATCTTGCCCTGGATTCCGTTGCCGCGACACGTTCCGAGGCCCCAGGAGACGACGTCGCAATCGATCATCTGCGGAACGCTCGGCGCTCCGGCCGGCAGGTCGTCGAGCGGCAGGCTGCCGTCGTTCTGGCTCGTCGTCCCCGCCGGGATGTAGCCGTTGAAATTCGGGAAGTACGCGCGGCCCGACTGCATCACGAGGGCCGCCCACGCGCCGCTCGCGGCACTCACGTTCGGCTGCGCGGGGAGCGGCGCACACACCGGATTCGATTGGAAGTGCGGGCACCCGGTGCCGCCGGTCGCCGGGCCTTCCCCGTTCGTCGCGGGAGGCGTCGGCGCGACGGTCGGAGCGATCGTCGGACGCACCGTCGGT
>CAZZZK010000296.1:0-3265 GCA_964658555.1 Vulcanimicrobiota bacterium
GGCGGCCTGAACGAGCGTCATCCCGGCGCGCGCGCCGAGCGCGTACGCCTCGTCGTCGAGGGCCAGGACGTGCCCGCGCTCGAGGCGATCGACGACGATCACGGGCCGGTTCGCGAGCGCGGGGTCGGTCAGCCGGGCGACGACGACCTTGTAAGCGGGCACGAACGCGCACACGATCGGCATGGTCCGGGGATGGTAATCGAACGTACGTTCGATGTCAACGAAGTGAATCGCACACCCGGGTTTGCGGGCCGCCGCCGCCAACACGTCCGCATGAAGCCCGCGCTCTCCGCACTCCTCGTCGCGACGTTCGTCGCACTCTCCGTCGGAAGCGTCCGGGCGGGGACCGACACCGGCGCGACGGCGGCGATACCGCAGGCGGCCGCGATCCGCCCGACGATCGTCGACTGGTCGCTCGATCCCGCGCGGATCACGACGACCTGCGCCGCCGGGATCGCGAACGCCGTCGTCGCGGAACGGCGCATCGCGCAGGATCGCACGCCGCCGACCTTCGAGAACACGACGGTCGCGCTCGAGAACGCCGGTGCCGATCTCAACGATCGTCTCGTCGCACAGACGTTTCTCACGCAGGTCTCGCCCGATGCGAAGGTCCGCGAGGCATCCCTCGCGTGTTCCAACGACGTCTCGGCGTTTCTCACCGAGGAGACGGCCGACCCCGTGCTCTACGCGCGCCTCGTCGCGGCGGATACGGCGTCGCCGAATCTCGGCGTCGCGGATCGCGCGCTCTCGAAACTATGGATCGAGATGTTCAGCCGCTCCGGTGCCGGGCTCGCCCCGGCGCCGCGCGCCGAATTCGTGCGGCTCTCGAAAGAGCTGACCGATCTCGAACTGCATTTCTCGCAGAATATCGAGAACGACGCGACGACGATCGAGATCACGAAAGCGCAGGCCGCGGGGCTGCCCGCGGATCTGGTCGGCACCATGAAGCCGACCGCGACGGGTTACGTCGTACGCGTCAACGACAGCACCGCGAGCCCGTTCCTCGACAACGCCTCCGACGAAACGGCGCGCAAGGCGTACGCGTTCGCGTTCGGTAACATCGCGAGCCCGGCGAACGTCGCGCTGCTGCAGCGCGCGATCGCGATCCGCGACCGGCTCGCGCACCTGATGGGCTTTCCGACGTGGGCCGCCTATCAGCTCGACGTTCGCGTCGATCGCAGCCCGGGTCACATCTCGAAATTCCTCACCGATCTCGACGGCGAACTGATGCCGCGCGCGCGGCGGACGGTCGCCGAATTGACGGCGCTCAAGGCGAAGGAGGCGAACGATCCGCACGCCGTGCTGAACGCGTGGGACGTCTCGTATTACCAAACGCAGTACGACAAGTCGACGTACGCGGTCGATCAACAGGAGATCCGCCGCTACTTTCCCGCCGCGCATACGGTCGATGCGGTTCTCGCGATCTACCAGCATCTGCTCGGCGTGCGCTTCACGCGGGTTCCGAACGCGCCGTCGTGGCACGACGACGTCACGGAGTATGCGGTCGCCGATGCGGCATCGGGAAAGTTTCTCGGCTCGTTCTTTCTCGATCTCTATCCGCGCGCCGGAAAACCGGGCGGCGCGTTCAACGCGCCGATCGTCCCCGTGCGCCGGCTCGCGGACGGCACGTACCGCGCTCCGCTCTGTGCGATGGTCGTGAGCGATTGGCCCGCGCCCGAGCCCGGCAAACCCGCGCTGCTCACGCACGAAGACGTCACGACGTTCTTCCACGAGTTCGGCCATAACATGGCCGCGCTCCTGACGACGGCGCCCTACGAGAGCCTGACGCAATTCCAGCAAGATTTCGTCGAAGCGCCCTCGCAGATGCTCGAGAACTTCACGTGGGATCCGCACGTGCTGCGCGAGATCACCTCGAACGTCGATACGGGGAAGCCGATGCCGGACGCGCTGATCGCGAAGCTGATCGCATCGCGCTGCGCGACCGATCGCCTGTGCAACGCGTACGCCGCCGTGCGGCAGATCGAACTCTCCGTCGTCGATCTCGATTATCACACCGCGGGGCCGAACGTCGATACGACGGCCGTACTCGATCGCGTGGCGGCCGAGACGACGCCGATCGGGCTCGTGGCCGGGACGCATCCGCAGGCGAGCTTCGGCCATCTCATGGGCGGCTACGACGCGGGGTATTACACGTATCTCTGGTCGCTCGTCTACGCGCAGGACATGTTCACGGCGTTCCAACGCGGCGGCCTCGAGAATCCCGCCGTCGGGATGCGCTATCGCGAGACGATCCTCGCCCCCGGGCGCGCGCTCGATCCGAACGTCGAGGTCGAGAACTTCCTCGGCCGTCCGATGAGCACCGAAGCCTTTTACGACGGATTTCGTAAGGCACCGTAGCTTATCGCGCGATCGCGCGTTCGGGCGCGCGCGCCGCGATCCGGCGATCGCGAACGGCGACGAGCGGCGGCCCCGAGCGCTCGAACGTCGTGCAGTCGAAGAAGGCCCGGCGGCCGGGTGCGGCGCGCTTGTGCTTGAGCACCGCGGCCTCGACGCCGAGGCCCGCGAGCGTGCAGAAGAGCCCCTGCGTTCCCGCGAACCGCACGGTCGCCGCGCGCAGCCGCACGCGTAGCGACGCGAAGTACCGCAGTTCGTCCGACGCCGCCTCGCCGAACGCGACGAGGACGACGTTCGCGCGGTGGGCGAGGCTCGCGAGCCGCGTCCAGACGGGCGCGCGCAGCGAGAGCGCCGGGATGACGACGACGCCGAACGCCGCGGAACGCAGGACGATATCCGCGGCACGCGCGACGCTCGCGACGTCGTTCGTGCCGATCACGAGCAGCCGGGCGAGATCGACGCCCGCCGCATCGAGCGCGGGCGGATAGAAGGCGCCCTCGGGGCCGTTCGGCATCTCGACGAGCGCGCCGAGCCCGCCGTTCGCGGTCGCGCTCGCGAGCAGCCGCGCGACGACGGCGGAACGCCCGGATCCGGGCGCCCCCTCGATCGTCGCGATCGCTCCCCGCGGAAATCCGCCGCCGAGGGCGAGATCGAGTTCTCCGAGCCCCGTCCGCACGACCGTCTCCTCGGCGAGCGCGAACGCCTCGGGCGCGGCCGACCGGTGGAGCGTGGAGAGCGTCGCACGCAGCCCTTCGAAGGCGGCCCGCTTGGCGTCGAGTTCGACGGGTGGAACCATGGGCGCGTATCGTAATCGAACGTACGTTCGATGTCAATCGATTATTCGGCGGATTCCGTCAGGAGCGGGCGCCGGCGTTCGACCGGGACGTTCGCAAGCGGCGTGCCGGAGCCG
>CAZZZK010000297.1:0-3263 GCA_964658555.1 Vulcanimicrobiota bacterium
ATCCTGCGCAAAGATTTTCTCTCGACGCGCTATCACGTCGCGCAGAGCGCCGCCTACGGAGCGGACGCGATTTTGCTCATCGTCGCGGGGCTCGACGATGCCACGCTGCGCGCGCTTTCGGACGAGGCGGCGCGTTTCGAACTCGACACGCTCGTCGAAGTGCACGATGAGGACGAACTCGCGCGAGCGCTCGCGCTCGAGCGCCGACGCGTTCGCCGCGAGATCGAAGAGCACCGAGACCGCGCCCGACGTATTCATATCGTCGTCGAGCGCCGCGAAGAAACGCGCGGCGTACGAAGCGACCGCACCTCCGCCGGCATCGGTCGCCGCGCCGGCGGGAAGCGTCGACCCGTTCGACGGCGGCGCGACGGCACGCAACGCGTCGTACGCCGCCTGCAGCCGGCGCAGCCCGACGGTCGCGCCGTCGATCGACGCCTCGGTAAAGTTCAGCGGTTTACGATATCCGGCTTGGAGGAAGAGCATGCGGATCGCCTGCGGATCGTGACGGCCGAGCAGGGCTTTGAGCGGTTCGAAGTTGCCGAGCGATTTCGACATCTTCTTGCCTTCGAATTGCAGCAGGCCGCCGTGCATCCAGACGTTCGCCATCGGCGGCGGTTCGAGCGATTCCGTCTGCGCGATCTCGTTCTCGTGGTGCGGGAAGATCAGGTCGAAGCCGCCGCCGTGGATGTCGAAGGGCTCCCCGAGCAGCGCGTGCGCCATCGCCGAGCACTCGATGTGCCAGCCCGGCCGGCCCGCGCCCCACGGCGACGGCCACGACGGCTCGTCCGGCTTCGCGAATTTCCAGAGCGCGAAATCGAGCGGATCGCGCTTATCTTCTCCCGGAGCGATCCGCGCGCCGATCAACATCTCGTCGGGATCGCGCCCCGAGAGCGCGCCGTAGCGCGGAAACGACCGCACGGCGAAATACACGCCGTCGGCGGCCGCGTACGCGTGATCCGTCGCGACGAGCCGCTCGATCATCGCCACGATCTCCGGAACGTACTGCGTCGCGTGGGGCTCGCGATCGGGCTCGAGCACGTGGAGCCGATCCATCGAATCCCGAAAACTCCGCTCGAACCCTTCGACGATCTCATGCCACGGCTTTCCGGTCGCGACGCCGGCGGCGATGCTGCGATCGTCGATATCCGTCACGTTCTGCACGTACGTCACGCGATATCCCAGATGGACGAGATAGCGGCGCAGCACGTCGAAGAACATGAACGACCGGGCGTGCCCGAGATGGGCCTCGGCCGAGGGCGTCAGGCCGCAGACGTAGATGCGCGCGTGCCCCGCCTCGAGCGGCTCGAACGGCGCGACCGAACGCGTCCGCGTGTTATAGAGCCGCAGAGCCATCGCCGACCTCGCTCGTAATCTCGATCTCTTCCATCGCGGCAAGTTTGGCTTCGAGGCGCGCGACGCGATCGGAGAGTTCGCGCGTCGCGCGGCCTATCGGATCGGCCATATCGACGCGGCCCGTCACCGCGGACTGCGCGACGGGCTTGCCGTCCTGCAGCACGACGTGCGCCGGGATGCCGACTACCGTCGCGTTCGCCGGAACGGGCCGCACCACGACCGAGCCCGCGCCGACGCGGGCCCCGTCGCCCACGGTGATCGCGCCGAGGATCGACGCGTTCGTGCCGACCACGACGTTGTTGCCGAGCGTGGGGTGGCGCTTGTTTCGCCCGAGGCTCGTTCCGCCGAGCGTGACGCCCTTGTAGAGCGTGACGTCGTCGCCGATCTCGGCCGTCTCGCCGATGAGGACGCCCATCCCGTGGTCGATGAAGAACCGCTTCCCGATCTTCGCGGCCGGATGGATCTCGATCCCGGTGAGCGTGCGCACGATGTTGGAGAGGAACCTCGGCAAGAGCGGGATTTTGAGATCCCAGAGGATGTGGATGATCCGGTGCGCCGTCGCCGCGTGAAAGCCGGGATAGGACAAGATGACGTCGAGGTAGCCTCGCGCCGCCGGGTCCTGTTCGACGGGGACGCGCAGATCGCCGAGGATGTCGCCGATGAGGCTCACGCGGGCTTCGTTCCCGAGACGGTCGCGAACGGCGCGCCCCCCGGTCCGCGCGCGAGCGGCTCGAGGCCGCGGCCGTGCAGGATGTGCGAATTGAGCGCCCCGATCCGCATCAGGATCCGGTCGTGGCCGAGCAGCGGAAAGAGCAGTTCGAGCGGGGCGCCCGACGTCTCGCCCGTGAGCGCCATGCGGACCGCCGCCGCCCCGTCGGCCTCCGCGATCCCGAATTCGTCCCCGATCGCGCGCAGGTCGGAGGCGAGCGGCAGGCCGCGAAGTTCGGGCTGATCGTCGACGTACTGTCCGACCGTATCGAGAAAGAACAGCACCTGACGGTTGCGTAGCCGTTCGAGCTCGAGCGCCGGCACGACGACGGCTTCCGCGCGGAGCGCGCGCACGATCGCGAGCGCGTCCGAGACGAGCGGCGCGCGTTCGGCGTACGCGTCGACGAACGTCGCGACCCAGCGCAGCGCGGCCTCCGGAGCCGGCCGTTCGAGCAGCCCGTCGGCCTGCATCGCGGCGATGATTCGCCGTTCCGCGACGTCGCGCGGCTCGCCCGCGAACGGGAGCTCGCCTTCGGCGCTCACGTCAGCGCGCCGCGTAGAGGAGCGCGACGGCGTAGGCGGCGATCCCGCTTCCGTCGCCCGTGTAGCCCATCCCCTCGCTCGTCTTCGCCTTCACGCTCAACGTCTCGAGGGCGATCTCGAGCGCGCTCGCGAGCCGCTCGCGTATCGCGGGCAGGTGCGGCGCGAGCCGCGGCGCCTGCACGACGACCGTCGCATCGAGGTTGCCGAGCTCGTAGCCGCGCTCGCGCGCCATCGCCGCGCACGCTTGCAGCAGTCGAACGGAATCGGCGCCCTTCCAACGCGCGTCGGAATCGGGAAAATGCATCCCGAGATCTCCGAGCGCGCACGCGCCGAGCACGGCATCGGAGAGCGCGTGGCAGACGACGTCGGCATCGGAGTGGCCGAGCGGGCCGACATCGCACGGGATGCGGATCCCGCCGAGCACGAACGGCCGCCCCGCGACGAGGCGATGCGCGTCGAAGCCGTGCCCGATCCGGAACGCGGGCGCCGTCATCCGGCCGCGACCGCGCGGTCCCGCAGCAGCGCCTCGGCGAGCTCGCGATCGCTCGCGAGCGTGACCTTGAAGTTCTCGCCCCGCGGACGCACCACGACCACCCGCAGACCGAGCCATTCGAGCAGCGACGCGTCGTCGGTCGCCTCGTATCCCGCGGCGCGCGCGC
>CAZZZK010000298.1:0-2312 GCA_964658555.1 Vulcanimicrobiota bacterium
GACGGCACGACGCGGCCGTCGCCCTTGGTCACCTCGTCGACGCGCGCGAACGCGTCGTCTACGCGGACGGCAGGGGCTATCCGTACGACGCGCTGCTCGTCGCGACCGGCGGCCGGCCCAATCGGGCCGAGGCGCCGGGCGCGGCCGGCGCGCACAATCTGTTCAACTTCCAGTATCTCGACGATACGCTCGCGATCTCGCACCAGCTCGAAACGGCGAAGAGCGCGGTCGCGGTCGGCGGTTCGTTCATCGCCTACGAACTCGCGGAAGCGTTCGCCGCACGCGGCGCCGAGACGCATTGGGTGCTGCGCGGCCCGCGCTTCCTGCGCCGGATGCTCGACGAGATCGCGGGCGAGATGGTCGACGAAGCCGCGCGCGAGGATAAGGTCCACGTCCACTACGAGGACGAGATCAAGGAATACGTGCGCTCGAACGGTTCCGTGACGAAAGTCGTCACGACGGCGGGTAAGGAGATCGCGACGGATTGCGTCGGCGTCGGCCTCGGGTTGACGATGAATACCGAAGTCGTCGAAGGGACGGGCGTCGACGTGCGCACGGGGATCGTCTGCGACGACCGTCTCGAGACGGGCGTCAAGGGGATCTTCGCGGCGGGCGACGTGGCGGAGTTCTACGATCCGATCGCCGAGATGAACTATCGCATGGGCACCTGGAACAACGCGGGCGCGCACGGGAAGGTCGTCGCGATCAACATGGCGGGCGGCGATTCGCGCTATCACGACATCCCGGAATATTCGTCGAAACTCTTTACGGGCCAGACGATCACGCAATTCGGCGTCTCTCCCGAATTGCGCGGCGACCTCGTCATGGTGCGCAAGATCGATCGTGAGAAGAAACACTACCGGGCGCTCTTCTTTCATGGGAAGCGGCTCGCGGGCGGCGTGCTGATCGGCAAGGGCAACCGGGCGGGGAAGCGCCGCTACCTCGACGCGATCAAGACGAAGACGGCACACGACCCGGCGGATTTCGAGAAACTGCTGGACTGGGCGGCCGAATAGCCGCGGCGCCGTCGAAGGCGGCGGGCGTGCACGGAACTGCGGCATCGATCGTCAAAGCGACCGAGATGGGCGACGATCTCTTTCGCGAACTCCGAGCCGCCGTCGGCGCGCGTGCCTGCCTGACGGAGGGCGCCGACCTTCGCACGTACGAGTGCGACGGGCTGACGGGCACGCGCATCCGGCCGGTCGCGGTCGTCCTGCCCGCGACGACGGAAGAAGTTTCGGCCGTCGTGCGCATCGCGCGCCGATACGATCTGCCGGTCGTGCCGCGCGGCTCCGGGACCGGGCTCTCGGGCGGCGCCGTGCCGGTCGACGGCTGCCTCCTCGTCGTGCTGACGCGGATGAATCGGATCGTCGAGATCGATCTGCCGAACCTGCGCGCGCGCGTGCAGCCGGGCGTGATCAATCTCGACGTCAGCCGCGCGATCGCGGCCGACGGCTACTATTTCGCGCCCGATCCGAGTTCGCAGAGCGTCTGCTCGATCGGCGGCAACGTCGCGGAAAACTCGGGCGGCGCGCACTGCCTCAAGTACGGCTTCACCGTCAATCACGTCGTCGGCGCGACGGTCGTGCTGGCCGACGGCGAGATCGTGACGCTCGGCGGATACGCGACGGATCCGATCGGCTACGATCTCATGTCCGTGCTCGTCGGCAGCGAGGGGATGCTCGGGATCGTCACGGAGGCCGTCGTGCGCCTCCTGCGCACGCCCGAGCTCACGCGGACGATCTTCGCCACGTTCCCCTCGACGGACGAGGCGGGCGCGTGCGTCTCCGCGATCGTCGAAGCGGGCATCCTGCCGGCCGCGATCGAGATGATGGACGCGCTCGCGATCGAGGCGATCGTCAAGTCGACGGGCGTCGATTGGCCGCTCGACGTCGGCGCGGCGCTGCTGATGGACGTCGACGGCACCTCCGCCGAGGTCGAGCACACGGCCGAGCGGGCGCTGGGGCTCGCGAAGGACGCGGGCGCCCTCGAGATCCGCGTCCCGGCCGATGCGGCCGAACGCGCGCTGATGTGGAAGGGCCGCAAGGGCGCCTTCGCCGCCGTCGGCCGCATCAGCCCGAACTACTACGTGCAGGACGGCGTCGTGCCGCGTTCGCAGATCGGGCCGGTCCTGCGCGAGATCGCGAGCGTCGGCCGCGCGCACGGCTTGCGCGTCGCGAACGTCTTTCACGCGGGCGACGGGAACCTGCATCCGCTCGTGCTCTACGATGCGAAGATCCCGGGTCAGGAGGCCGCGGCCGAAGAGGTCGGCGGCGAGATCCTGCGCATCTGCATGCGCTACGGCGGATCGA
>CAZZZK010000298.1:2322-3234 GCA_964658555.1 Vulcanimicrobiota bacterium
AGCCGCGAGCTCGAGCACCTCGAGGAGCCGACGCGCACGGTCGTGCGCAAGATGACGCGCGTCGAACACGGCGTCGGCCTCGATAAGGCGAAGTACATGGGCGAACTCTTCACCGATGCGGATCTCGAAACGATGAACTACGTTCGCTGCACGTTCGATCCGAAGCGGTCGTTCAATCCCGACAAGGTCTTCCCGACGCCGCGGCTGTGCGGCGACCGGCCGGGCCCCTACGTCGCGCACGCGACCGAACTCGCCGGCACCGCGGGCCGCGGCTGACGTGCTCCAGCACGAACAGGCCGCGCGACGGACGCGCGTCGAGCGCCCGGAATCGCTCGACGCGTTCGTCGCCGCGATGCGGCGCGCCGCGGACGCGCACGAAACCGTCGCCGTCGCCGGCGGCGGGACCGCGTCGTCGTACGGCCTCACGGAGGCGCTCCCGGTCGACGTCGAGATCGATACGCGCGCGCTCACGCGCGTCGTCAGCTATGCGCCGGGCGATCTCATCATCGAGGTCGAGGCTGGGATCACGATCGCGGCGATCAACGAGCTCGTCGCGCGCGGAGAGATCTCGGCGCCGATCGTGATCGGTCGCGACCATCTCGACAGCGGGTCGGTCGCGAGCCCCAATCGCGAGACCGAGGCGATGCGCGACGGCTCCGATGCCGTGAGCGATTGGCCGCTCCTCAACGCGATGCTCGGCGTCGCGGGCGGGGCCACGTGGGTTTCGATCCATCACGGCGGCGGCGTGGGCATGGGATTCTCGCAGCACGCGGGCGTCGTGATCGTCGCCGACGGCACGCCCGAGGCCGCGCGTCGGATCGCGCGCGTGCTGTGGAACGATCCGGCGACGGGCGTCGCGCGACACGCCGATGCGGGCTACGAGGATTCGGTCGCGTGCGCGCGCGAGCGGGG
>CAZZZK010000299.1:0-3206 GCA_964658555.1 Vulcanimicrobiota bacterium
ACGAGCGTCGTGAGCGGCACGGTGACGAGCAAGACCTCTTGATCCGCGCTCGCGTCGGTGAAGACGTGCGCGAGCAGTAACGCGTTGGAGATGACGGCCGACGCGACGAGTGCCGAGATCTCGCTCCACGCGTTGACGCGCCACCAGTACCAGCGCAGGATCATCACGAGCCCGACGCCCGCGGTGAGGTTGAAGAGATAGATCCAGGCGCCGCCGACGGAGCTGTTCAGATAGGCGCCCGCGATCGCGAGAAACATGACGACGACCGTCATGAGCCGCGAGATGCCGACGTAGTGCGACTCGCTCGCGTCCGGGCGCACGAAGCGGCGGTAGACGTCGTTCGTGAGATACGACGCGCCGAGATTGAGGTGCGTGCCGATCGTCGACATGTACGCGGCGAGGAACCCCGCGATCATGAGCCCGCGCGCCCACGCGGGCAAGTAATCGATCATCGCTTGGATGTAACCGAGTTCGTTATCGACCTTACCGTCGGGTCCGCGCACGCCGTGCGGATAGAGCACGATCGCGGCGAGCGCGACGAGGATCCACGGCCACGGCCGCAGCGCGTAGTGCGCGACGTTGAAGAAGAGCGTCGCGAGGAGCGAATCGTTCTCGCTCTTCGCGCTGAAGATTCGCTGCGCGATGTAGCCGCCGCCGCCGGGCTCCGCCCCCGGATACGACGACGCCCACCACTGCACGCCGATGTACGTCACGAACGTGAGCACCGGGAGCCACGCCTCGTTCGTCGTCGGGAAGAACGCGAGGATCGATCCGTGCGCCGGCCCGCGCGTCGCGTCGAGCGCCGCGAGCTTCGCCTCGAGCGACGGGATGCCGCCGACGGCCGCGACCGCGGCGACCGCGAGCACGATCGCCATCGACATCTTCACGACGAACTGCAGCAGATCGGTGACGAGCACGCCCCAGAGGCCCCCGATCGTCACGTAGATCGCCGTGAACACGAGGCAGACGCCGAGCGCTTCGAACTTCGGCACGTGCAGCGTGAGTTCGAGGATCTTCGCCATCGCGAGATTCACCCAGCCCATGATGATCGTGTTGACGAAGACGCCCTGAAAGAGCGCGCGCGCGAAGCGCAGCGCCGCGGCCTGCTTCCCGCCGTAGCGTAATTCGATGAACTCGACGTCGGTCAGCACGCCCGAGCGCCGCCAGAGCTTCGCGAAGAAGAAGACGGTCAGGATCCCCGACATGACGGAGCTCCACCACACCCAGTTCCCCGCGATGCCGTGCTGCGTGACGAAGCCCGTCACGGCGAGCGGCGTATCCGCCGCGAACGTCGTCGCGACCATCGAGATCCCCGCGAGCCACCACGGCACGTTGCGCCCGGAGAGGAAGAACTCGCCGAGGCTCGTGCCGCCGCGCCGGGCGAAATAGAGCCCGATCCCGAGATTGATCGCGAAGAACGCGACGATGACGACGTAATCGTAGGGCGAAAGCGTCATCGCGCGTCGTTCTCGTCCGCGTGTCGCTCCCCTCGCCGCGCGCGGCGGCCGCGGGTCAGCCGACGGTGACGCGCATGAGCGCGGTGATCGTCGACCCGGCCGGCAGCGTCCCGGAGAACGTCCACGTCACCGTTCCCGTCGCGCCGACGGCCGGGCCGCTCGTCGAGCAGGCGGTGATCCCGGCCGGCAGCGCGCCGCACGTCGACGACGCGAACGTCGTCGCGCTCGGCGTCGCATCGGAGAACGAGAATCCCGAGAGCGGGACGCCCGTCGTGTTCGTGAACGTCAGGCCGTATTCGAGCACGTCGCCCGGCGCGCCCGAGTCGCTCGCGAGCCCGCTCGACTCGCCGCGCGTCACGTCCCGAACCGTCTTCAGGAGGCCGTTCGCGGCGGAGACCGTCGTCGTCAGCGAGGACGACGACGCGCTCTCGCCCGTGCTCGAGGGCGGCGTGATCGTCGCCGTGTTATTGAAGCTGCCCGCCGCCGTCGAGACCGCGGTGATCGAAAACGTCACGCTGCCGTTGATCGGGAGCGTCGCGATCGTGCTCGTCACGGTCGTGCCGCTGACGGTGACCGTGCCGCATGCGGCGCCGTTGGTCGCCGAGCCGCACGTCGGCGTGCCCTTGATCGTCAGGCCGGCCGGCATCGGATCGGAGAACGCGGCACCGCTCGCGACCGACGCGCTCGCGTTCGTCACGAGGATGCTGTATGCGATCGGACCGGAGACGCTCGCGGACGTCGTGCCGGTCTTCACGATCGTGAGGCTGTTCGGCGACGCCGTGTCGGTCTCGCTCGTGCCGGCGCACGTCGATGGCGGGGCGGCGCCAGCACCGACCGGCGCTCGCGCTCGTGCCGCCGTTCGCGCTTATCGCGGCCGGGAGCACGACCGTCGCCGTCGTACCGGCGGTCGAACTTTCGGTATACGTCAGGCCGATCGCGATCGAGGCGTTCGCGGCGGTCGCGCCGGCGGCCGCGATCGCGGATTGCAGCGCGGAGACCGTCGTGTAGGTCGCGGAGTTATACGTATAGCTCGCGATCGTGAGATTGCCGCCGCTCGTCGTCACGCTCGGGGTCCCGATCGCGAACGTGCCCGCGACGGCGCTCGTATTCGTGAGCGTGAACGTATCCGTGATCGACGCGCCCGCGAGGACGTTCTTGGTCGCCGCGACCGGAGCGTCGGTGAGGAAGAGCCCGGTATTCGTGAACGCGCACGTGATCTGATCGTCGACGGCCGGCGTGATAGCGACGCTCGTTCCGCTCCCGCTCGGCAGCGTCGTCGATGACGCCACGGCGTTCGTACAGGCGTACGTCGACGAATAGCGCGAGAGCGTTCCGCTTGCGGCGACCTCGGCGAGCGTATACGTGTCCGTCGGCGTTGTGACGAGCGAGGTGCTCGCGCTCGTCGCGGTCCCCGTCGTCGTCGCCGACGCGATCGTCGCCTTGCTCGTGGCGATCGAGACCGTGAACTGGTCCGTCGGATTGACGCGATTGACGATCGATTTCGTGATCGCGAGCTTCGAGAGTTCGACCGCGAACGCGAAGCCCTGTTTGCCGGTCGACGTCGAACTCGTCGTTACGGTCTGCGTGCTGGTCGCCGCGGTCGTGAGGATGTAGGCGCCGTTGTTGCTCGCGGACGCCGGGACGCATTTCGCGCTCGTCGTGCCGACGCCCGAAAGCGTACAGACGTTGGTTCCGCCGGCGGGTGCGGGCATGAGCTGCAGTTGCGCCCACGCCGTTCCCGTCGTCGTC
>CAZZZK010000300.1:0-3178 GCA_964658555.1 Vulcanimicrobiota bacterium
CGCCGCGCGCAATCGCGCCCGGGCCCGCGATCGGAAAGAACGCCGCGACGCCCGCGCTCGGGATCGGCGCGACGGTCCCGGGCGCACGCGCGACGATCTCGGTATCGGGGCCGAGCAGGCCCGACGCGATCCCGGCCGCGATCACGGCGAGCGACCCGAGCATCGGCACGAGGAGCCGCGTACCGAGCGCGCCGTCGGCGCCGCGCCGCGCGCCGAGCGCGTACCCGATGACGACGGTCGCGGCGATCGCGAGCACGACCGCGTATTGCCACGAATGATAGAGCGCGTAGCCGGGCACGACGTCCTGCGCGAAGACGAACGCGATCCCGGCGACGGCCGCGATCAATGCGGCGGATCGGCCGGTCATCGTGCGGCGAGGAGCGGGTCGACCGCCGCCCGCATCTGCGCGAGCGAGAGCGCGCCGTCGATGCCGCGCACGATGTGGCCCGCGCGGTCGACGACGATCGAGGTCGGCAGTCCGATCGCCGCGTACGCCCGGCCGTACTGCTGATCTTCGTCGAGCAGGATCGGATACGTCAGCGCCATCTGTTTCGCGAACGCGCCCGCCGCGGACGCCGACTCGCCCTGATCGATCCCGACGACGACGAGCCCGCGCGCGCCTTCGCTGCGGAAGAGCTGTTCGAGCGCGGGCGTCTCGCTGCGGCACGGCGCGCACCACGTCGCCCACAGATTCGCGAGCACGACGCGCCCGCGATACTGTCCGAGGCTGCCGGTCGCGCCGTCCAGCGTCTTGAGATCGAAGCTCTGCGCGGGCGCTCCCGCGAGCATCGGGGGACCGCCGCCGCCCGGGCCCGCCGTCCCCGGGCCCGCCCGAAACGCCTTATTGAACGTGAACCCGATGACGGCCAGAACGACGGCGACGACGAGGACTTGGACGGAACGCGGCATCCGGGTCACGTTCGCTCAATTCACGCTGAAATGCTTGCCGAAGAACTTCTCCTGATCGGTCCGCGACGTCCCGCCCGGCGCGGCATCCTGCGCCTGCGCCTGCGGTGCCTCGCGCTTACGTTCCAAGAGCGATCGCAGTTGCGGTAGGAGACGGCGCAGGAAGCCGAGCTCGACGGTCAAGCGCTGATCGGTGCTCGAGAGTTCGAGCAGCCGCTGCTTCATCGAATCCGCGACCTGCAGCGCGTCGCCGATCAGGAACGACGCATCGAGCGGATCGTCGGGGAGTTCGATCTCGGCATGCATCCCGGAGAACTCGACGAGAAGCCGCAGATACTCGCGAAACACGTCGCGGATCTCGCCGACGAGCGTGCGCGTGGCATCGAGATCGCTCGACCGTTCCTCTTCGAGATACTCGATCTCGACCGTCAGGAACGGATCGCGGCCGACGACGCGCTCGATACGGAATCGCCGGCCGCCCGTCGTGCTGATGTAGAAGCGACCGTTTTCGAGCGGCGTCACGTCGCCGATCTCCGCGGTCGTTCCGACGTCGTGCGGCATGACGTCGGGATCGCCCGCTTCGTCGCCGTCGCGGATGAGGACGACGCCGAACGCCTCGCCGCCCTCGAGGCATTCGGAAACCATCTGCTTATAGCGCGGCTCGAAGACGTGCAAGTTGAGCGCCGCCCCCGGAAACAGGACGGTGTTGAGCGGGAACAGGCGCAGGAGCGGCACGCCTTCTCGCTAGGCTCCCGACGGCGTCAGGAGACGGTTTTCGGCGACGCTCCAGTCGACGTTCGCGAAGAACGACTCGATGTATTTTCCGCGCTCCGAGGGCTTGTAGTCCATGAGGAACGCGTGCTCCCAGACGTCCATCACGAGGATCGGCTTGAAGCCCGCGACGTTGCCGTCTTCGTGCAGCGTGACCCAGTGGTTGGAGATCCGGCCCGACTTCGGATCTTGAAACGCGATCGCCCAACCGACGCCGCGCATGCCGCCGACGGCCGCGAAGTCTTTCTTCCACGTCTCGAAATCGCCGAAGCTCTCGCCGATCGCTTCGTACAGCTTGCCGGAGTTCGGAGCGCCCGCGGCGCCGCTCGTCATGTTATCGAAATAATATTCGTGAAGGACCATACCATTGTATTCGAAGCCGAGCCGGCGCGTGATCTCGGCGAATCCCGGATCGCTGCCCGCGGGGCCCGCGCCGATCTTCCCGGCGATCTGCTCGTTGAGCAGGTTCGTATTCTTGACGTAGCCCTCGTACAGCCCGAAGTGAACCTCGAGCGTCTTATCCGAGATGCCCTGCAGACCCGAGAGATTCCATTTCTTCGGTGTGTACGCGGTGGGCGCAGAAATCGCCATGATGAGCCTCCTAGAGATCGCGCTTCGGAAACGGCGCGGCCACACGTGTGGACATGCGACGGCCTGCAAGAGGTTCCCATGCTCCGCAGGCGGCAAACGTTCGGCGTGAGCGACCTCCCGTATCTACGACGGCTGCATCGTCATCCTCCGCCGGCGATCCTCGAGATCGAACAGCACGCGCGGGCGGACGAGGTGCCGGCGGTCGCACGGGAGATCGGTCGCGTCCTCTCGACGCTCGTCCACGCGATGCAGGCCAACCGCATCCTCGAGATCGGCACGTCGTACGGATCGGCGACGCTGTGGATGGCGCTCGCGCTTCCCTCGGCGGGCAAGCTCTGGTCGATCGATCCGGACGCGGAGCGCACGGCGGTCGCGCGCAGCATCCTCGATCGCGCGGGCTGCGGCGAGCGAGTCGAGATCCTCAACGCCCCCGCGCTCCAGGCGCTGCCGAGCTTCCCGGCGCGCAATCTCGACGTCGTCTTCATCGACGGCCTCCCCTCGGAATACGAAGCGTACCTGCGGCTGACGATCCCCCTCGTGAAGCGCTCCGGCCTCATCGTCGCGGCCCACCTGCTCGCGGACGACCGCGTGGCGAACGACCCGAGCGCGGCGGATTCCGACGAGACGCGAGCGCTGCGCGCGTTCAATGCGGCGTTCCTCAGCCATCCGCAGCTCGACGCGACGATCCTTCCCGTCGGCGACGGGCTCGGGATCGGCGCGCTCCTCGATTGAGCGCGACGTGACGATCGAACACCTGGAAGTCGGCCCGCTGCGCTGCGTGTGCACGATCGTCGCCGACCCCGCGAGCGGAGACGCGATCGTCGTCGACGGCGGCGGCGACGCGCGGGCGATCCTCGAACGTCTCGTCGCGCTCGGCTGCACCGCTCGCGCGCTCGTGCACACGCACGCG
>CAZZZK010000301.1:0-3155 GCA_964658555.1 Vulcanimicrobiota bacterium
AGGGCAAACATCTCACGATCGGCGTCGTCGACACGCTGCAGGCGAGCATCATGCGCGAGCGCGCGAAGTTTCTCGAAGACGCGCTCGCCGACGTCCTCCACGTTCCGCTGCGCGTCAGCTTCGCGACGCGCGGCGCGGCCGCGGAAAGCCCGGGCGCGGGCGACGGCGAAATCGACCTCCTGGCATACGCTCGCAAGAAGATCGGCGGAACGGGGTCTCCATGAATCAACAACAGCAGATGATGGCGCAGGTCCGGAAGATGCAGCTCGAGATGACCAAGGCGCAGGAAGAGCTCGCCGCCACGGTCGTCTCCGGGACGGCCGGCGGCGATGCCGTGAAGATCGAGATGACGTGCGACTACCGCGTCAATTCGGTGAAGCTGTCGAAAGAAGCGATCGATCCCGACGACGCGGAAACGCTCGAAGATCTGCTCGTCGTCGCGATGAACGACGCGGTCGCGAAAGCGCAGCAGGCCTCCGAGAAGCGCATGAGTTCGGTGACGGGCGGCATGAAGATCCCCGGCCTAACCTGATGCGCCGAGCGCCCGCCGCGATACCGGTTCGCCGACACGCATAAGACGTTCGGCGGACCCGTCGAGAGCCTCATCAACGAGTTCTCGAAGCTGCCGACCGTCGGTCCCAAGACGGCCGCGCGGCTCGTATTCCATCTGCTCAACCGCCCGCGCTCCGATGCCGAGGCGCTCGTCGAAGCGATCCTCGCCGTCAAGGATCGCGTGCGGCTGTGTTCGCTCTGCTTCGCGCTGACGGAAGACGACCCGTGCGCGATCTGCTCCGACGCGCGCCGCGACGCATCGCTGCTCTGCGTCGTCGCGGAAGCGAAGGACATCTTCACCTTCGAGCGGACCGCGGCGTGGCGCGGCCGCTATCACGTGCTCGGCGGGCTCATCTCGCCGATGGACGGGATCGGGCCCGCGCAGCTACGCGTTCGCGAACTGATCGCCCGCGTGGCGAACGAAGCCGTCCGCGAAGTCGTGATCGCGACCAATCCCAACGCCGAAGGCGAAGCGACCGCGCTCTATCTCTCGCGCCTGATCGCCCCGAGCGGCGTCGCGGTGACGCGGCTCGCGTACGGTCTGCCGATCGGCGGCGATCTCGATTACGCGGACGAGGTCACACTCGTCAAGGCGCTCGAAGGCAGGCGCGCGCTCTGACCCGAACGCGAGCCGCGCGATGAACGGAGCGCCCGACCACACGCCGTCGCTGCGGCCGCTCGGAATCGGCGAGGTTTTAGACCGCGCCGTGACGCTCTGCGTCCGTTTCTTCGTCCCGCTCGCCCTCGTCTACGTCGTGTTCGCGATCCCGATGGGAATCGTTCAGTACCTTAGTAGTCGGCGACTGCTCGGGCTCCTCGCCGTCCTGCAAACGGCGACGCAGGCGCGCCAGACGGCGGGGCTGCCGACCGACCCGACGGCGGTCTTCCGGCAAATCTCGGCGGCCGACTACGGCTCGGCGTTCGTCTGGCTCGTCGTCTTCGCGTTCGTGTTCGCGCCGCTGCCGGCCGCGGCGCTCATCGAGAGCGCCTGCACGTTCCATCTCGGCCGCACGATCGATTTCGCGGGGGCGTATCGGGTCGCGCTCTCGCGCTGGCTGCCGCTGATCGGGCTCAACGTCGTCTATCTGCTCGCGGCGATCGTGCTCTACCTCGCCGTCGCGCTCGTCGCGATCGTCGTCGGGCTCGCCATCGGCGCGCTCTACGTCGCGTCGCACGCGGCCGGTATCGCGATCGGCGTGATCTTCGGGGGCGCGCTCGTCCTCGTCGCGATCGTCTTCGCCGTCCTCGTCGCGCTCGCGATCCAGATCTCGTATTTCACGGTCGTCTTCGAGGGGACGCCCGCGGTGCGCGCGTTCGTGCGCGGTGTCGAACGCGTCTTCACGCGGCGCGGCTTCGGGCGCTCGCTGCTCTTCGGCGCCGCGTGGATCGCGATCGGCATCGGCGTCGCGATCGTCGGCGGGCTCGGCGGCGCCCTGCTCTTCGGCCTCTCGCACAGCGACGTGCTGGGCGCGATCTATCAGACGATCCTACGCGTCGTCGTCACGCTCTTCACGACGGTCTTCATCGCGATCTTCTACTTCGATCTGCGCGTGCGCGAAGAGGGCTTCGATCTTCAGCTCGCCGCGCAGACGGAACGGGCCAGCCTCGCCCGATGAACGCGATGCCCGCCGAAGGGGCGTCGCTTCGAATGCCCGAGGTCGCGACGATCGCGCGACGTTCCGCGTCGTGAGCGTGCATCGGGCGTGGCCGCACGGCGATCCCTCCGCCGTCGCGCGGGAGATACTCGCGGAACCGACGTATCGCGACCTCGCGCGCACGAGCGCCGCGAAGCCGGCCGCCTCGGTCTGGCAGCTCGCGTGGGAGTGGCTCGTCGATCACGTGCTGCGGCCGATCTTCGGGCCCGTGCTGTACGCGGCGTCGCAGTCGCGCGGCGTCGGCACGCTGATCGGGATCGTCCTGATCGTACTCTCGCTCGCCGCGCTCGTCTTCGTCGTCGCGCGGCTCGCGCTCGCGTTCGGCCGCGACGTCACGCCGAAGCGCCGCGATGCGACCGTCGTGCGCGGCCTCGCGGCCGGCGAACGATCGTCGCGCGCGTGGCGCGATGCGGCGCGCGAGGCCGCGCGGCGCGGCGACTGGGCGGGCTCTATCGCGGCGCTCTTCGCGGCCGCGCGTCGGGTGCTCGACGAGCGCGACGCGATCGCCTTCGACGCCGCGCGCACGCCCGGCGAATACGCGCGGCTCGTGCGCCGCGAAGCGATCCCGGCAGCGAACGAATTCGCCGCGCTCACGGGCGCGTTCGAACGCGCGCGCTACGCCGGGACGCCGCCGACCGCGGCCGACGCGAGCGGTGCCGAGCGCGCGTTCGCCGCGTTCGCACCCGAGCTCGGCTCGTGATCGCGGCGCTCCGGCGGCTGCCGCGCGTCGAGACGGCCGTCCTCTTGGTCGCCTTCGCGGTGCTCGTCGCGGTCGCCGTCGTGCGCGCCCGTACGCAGACCGCGGCCGCGCCGCTCGATTCGTATTCGACGTACGACGCGAACGCCGGCGGCTATCGCGCGCTCTACGAGCTGCTCGCACGCGAGGACGGGCCGGTCGTGCGCTTCGAACGGCGGCCCGCGTTCCTCGACGATGCCGGCATCGCGACG
>CAZZZK010000302.1:0-3119 GCA_964658555.1 Vulcanimicrobiota bacterium
AGAGCGGCGAGCTCGAGACGCGGCGCACCGCGCAGACGATCTTCGATCAGACGCACCGCCTCGCGAAACTCAGCGAGGACGCGCTCGCGCTCGCGGCGACGCAGAGCACGGGTTTCTCGCTGCAGCGCGCGCGCGCCGATCTCGCGGCGTTCGTCTACGATACCGTCGCGCCGCTCGATGTCGGCGGCCGGGTCGCGCTCGACGCTCCGGCCGAGCCCGTCATGGTCACGTTCGATCGCGGACGGCTCCGTCACGTCGTCGAGAACGTCGTCGGCAACGCGCTCAAGTATTCGACCGAGCTCGTCTCGGTCGCGGTCGTCGCGACGCCCGAACACGCGCGCGTCGACGTCAGCGACCGCGGGATCGGCATCCCCGCGGGCGACGCCGACCGGATCTTCACCCGCTTCGGGCGCGGGAGCAACGCCCGCTCGCGCGGGTTCTCGGGCTCGGGCGTCGGGCTCTACATCGCGAAGAAGATCGTCGAGGTGCACGGCGGGACGCTCACGGTCCGCTCGACCGAGGGCGCGGGGAGCACGTTCTCGATCGCCCTTCCGTGGGGCACGTGAGCCGGGCGGGGGCGGAACTTCCCCGGGCGCCGAACGGTTTTTAGAACCATGGCCTTCCTCAAGACGATCTTCGACGGCAACGAACGCGAGGTCAGCCGGCTGCGGCGCATCGTCGCCGCGACGAACGCGTTCGAACCCGAGATCTCGGCGCTCTCCGATCCCGAGCTGCAAGCGAAGACCGCGGAGTTTCGGAGCCGCCTGGAAGGCCTCGAGCCCGCGGCCGCCCGCGCGAAGCTCGACGAGATGCTGCCCGAGGTGTTCGCGGTCTGCCGCGAGGCCGGCAAGCGCGTGCTCGGGATGCGGCACTTCGACGTCCAGATCATGGGCGGTGCGGTGCTCCACGAGGGCAAGGTCGCCGAGATGAAGACGGGCGAGGGCAAGACGCTCGTCGGGACGCTCGCCGTGTATGCGAACGCCCTGCTCGGCCGGGGCGTGCACCTCATCAGCGTCAACGATTACCTCGTCCGGCGCGATGCCGAGTGGATGGCGCCGCTCTACAATTTCCTCGGGCTCACGGTCGGGATCATCCAGCACGATCTCCCGCCCGACGCGCGGCGCGCGGCCTACAACTCCGACATCACGTACGTCACGAATAACGAAGTCGGCTTCGACTATCTCCGCGATAACATGGCGTGGCAGCTCTCGGATATGGTGCAGCGCGAGCCGTTCTTCGCGATCGTCGACGAAGTCGATTCGATCCTCATCGACGAGGCGCGCACGCCGCTCATCATCAGCGGCCAGGGTCAGGACGCGACCGAGCTCTACGCGAAATTCGCGCAACTCATCCCGCGGCTGACGGTCGAAGAAGACTTCACGGTCGATCAGAAGTCGCACGCCGTCCCCGTCACCGAGAAGGGCGTCGCGAAGGTCGAGCGGATGCTCGGCATCCAGAATCTCTACGATCAGCGCAATCTCGAACTCACGCACCAGCTCAATGCGGCGCTCAAGGCGTGGCATCTTTTCCACCGCGATCAGCAGTACATCGTCAAGGACGGCGAGGTCGTCATCGTCGACGAGTTCACCGGCCGTTTGATGTACGGTCGGCGCTATTCCGACGGCATCCATCAGGCGATCGAAGCGAAGGAAGGCCTCAAGGTTCGCAGCGAGGATCAGACGCTCGCGACGATCACGTTCCAGAATTATTTCCGGCTCTACACGAAGCTCGGCGGAATGACCGGTACCGCGAAGACCGAGGAGCGCGAGTTCCGGGACATCTACGGCCTCGACGTCGTCGTGATCCCGACGAACCGCGCGATCGCGCGGACCGACATGGGCGATATCGTCTACAAGACGGAGAACGCGAAGTTCGAAGCGGTCGTCGACGAGATCGTCGCCGAGCACGAGAAGGGGCGGCCCGTCCTCGTCGGCACGCGTTCGATCGACAAGAGCGAACGGCTGGCCTCGATCCTGCGCAATCGCGGCGTGCAATGCGAAGTCCTCAACGCGAAGTATCACGAGCGGGAAGCCGAGATCATCAAGGACGCGGGCCAGATCGGGAACGTCGTCATCGCGACGAACATGGCCGGCCGCGGCGTCGACATCAAGCTCGGCGAGGGCGTCGCGGATCTGGGCGGGCTGCACATCATCGGCACCGAGCGCCACGAATCGCGCCGCATCGATAATCAGCTCCGCGGCCGCGCCGGCCGCCAGGGCGATACGGGATCGACGCGGTTCTACGTCAGCCTCGAAGACGAAGTGATGCGCCTCTTCGGTGCCGAGCGCATCCAGGGCATCATGAATCTCGTCGGCTTCACCGACGACACGCCGATCGAAGCGAAGATGATCTCGCGCTCGTTCGAGCGCGCGCAGTCGAAGGTCGAGAATCACAATTACGAGATCCGCAAACAGGTTCTCGAATACGACGACGTGATGAACAAGCAGCGCGAAGTCATCTACGACGAGCGCCGGCGCGTGCTGCGCGGAGAATCGCTGCGCGATTTCATGCTGCAGACGCTGCACGAGAAAGTCGCGCAGGCCGTCGATCAGAACGCGCCCGAGAACGTCCACCCCTCGGAGTGGGACGTCGACGAGATCCTGAGCGAACTCGAACTCGTCTTCCCGGTTCGCGAACGGATCGACGCCGCCGCGCTCGAGAAGCTCGACCGCGCGGAGATGAAGCGCGAGCTCGGTGCGATCGCCGTCGCGGCGTACGAGGCCAAAGAGGCGGAGCTCACGCCCGAGATCATGCGCGCGATCGAATCGCAGTACATCATGTTGCCGCTCATCGATCGGCTGTGGGTCGATCATCTGTACGTGATGGACGCGCTCAAGACGGGCATCGGCCTGCGCGGATACGGCCAAAAAGATCCGCGCGTCGAATACGAAAAAGAGGCCTACGAGATCTTCGAGGATCTCAAGAACAACATCGCCGACGAGGCGATCAAACAGGTCTTCCACGTGGTCGTCGAGCGCAACGATCAGGCGCTCGAACCCGGCCACGAGCACGATCACGCGCCCGACGCGATCGGCACGAACGGGAACGGCCACGCGCACGCCTTCGAGGCGCTGCCCGCGGGCGCGCTCGCGCCGCCGCCCGGAGGCGTCGCCCCCGCG
>CAZZZK010000303.1:0-3107 GCA_964658555.1 Vulcanimicrobiota bacterium
TGCATCGACGCGCTCGCGGGAGCCGGCTACCGGTTCCTCGTCGCGCACGTCTCGCCGGACGGCGCGTGGCGCTTTCCGCACGGGCTCGCCCCCGAAGCGATCGCGGCCGCACCGCCCGCGACCTTTGCGTCGGCGGTCGCCACGATCGCGGCGCTCGCGCCGGATCTCGCCCTCCCGCAGATGTTCTGCAAACGCGGGATGACCGAGATGCGCGCGCTGCTCGATCTGCTCGCGATCCCCTATCTCGGCAACTCACCGCTCGTTATGGCGATCGCGGCCGACAAGGCGAAAGCGAAGGCGATCGTGGCGGCGGCGGGCGTCGACGTCCCCGAGTCGCAGCTGCTGCGCGCGGGCGACGTGCCCGCGATCGCGCCACCCGCCGTCGTCAAACCGAACGACTCCGATAACTCCGACGGGGTGAGCCTGGTCGTCGACGCCGCGGAGTATCCGGCGGCGCTGCGTGCGGCGTTCGCTCACTCGGATGCGGTCCTGGTCGAACGCTACGTCGAACTCGGGCGCGAAGTGCGCTGCGGCGTCGTCGAGCGGCGAGGCGAACTCGTCTGCCTCCCGCTCGAAGAGTATTTCGTCGATTCGCGCGAGCGGCCGATCCGCCGCCGCGCGGATAAGCTCGCGCGCGGGGCGAGCGGCGGTCTCACGCTCGTCGCGAAGACGCGCAGCGAATCGTGGATCGTCGCGGACGACGATCCCGCCGTGCCCGCCGTCCGGGCGGCCGCGCGGCGCGCCTACGCCGCTCTCGGGAGCCGGCACTACAATCTGTTCGATTTTCGCATCGATCCGTCGGGACGGCCGTGGTTTCTCGAGGCCGGACCGTACTGCTCGTTCGCTCCCAAAAGCGTGATCGTCACGATGATGGAGGCGGCCGGGACGCCGCTCGATCGCTTCTTCGCGGAATCGATCGCCGAGCTGCGAGCCGGAACGAAAGCCACATAGCGACGATCGAAGGTGCGAACCGACGGAGAATCGTGGATGCCGACGCCCGCAGCCGCAGTCGCGGCCTTTTTGAACGACCAAGATCTCGCCGCCCTACGGCTGCCCCATCTGCGCGACGGCCTCGACGCCGTCTTCGGCGGAGCCGCGTTCGACGCGTTCCTGACGGCCTCGATCGAGGCGTCCGTGTTCTCGCCCGCGTACGGCGACGCGTTCGCCGCCGCCGGCGCCGTGCGTGCGATCGCGCCGTGCCGGATGCTGCGCGGCTCGCTCAACCTCCCGCTGCGACACTACGTCGCGCTCGTCGCTCAGGCCGCGAGCGCCTTCGAGACGAACGCGGACGCGTGGTCGGCGTTCGCCGAGCGCGTGCACGCCTCGGCGGGCTTCGCCGGGGTTCGCCTCGCGACGTATCTGACGGAGTACCTGCCCGATCGCGCGCGCAACGCGTCCTACGCGCGGCTCGTCGCACGGCTCGTCGAGGACGATCCGCACGCGATCTATCCGACGTCGACGTATCGCGAGAGCGACGGTCACGTCGCCGCCACGAGCGATCATCGCAGCGTCGAGGCGGTGACGAGCGTCCGCACCTTCGCCTCGATCCGCATGACCGACAACGTCCTGGACGTCGACCAGCCCGATCTGCGCGACGTCTATCGCCCGCTCGGCCGCTGCATCTGCCTGATCGACCGCGACGTGCACGCGCAGTACGGCGACCGGCTCGAACGCTATTTCGAAGCGCACGGCATCCCGCTCGAAACGCTCGTCTACCGGGCGATGGAGACGGATAAGGGGCTCGCGACGGTCGAGCGGATGCTCGGCGATTTCAAGCGTCTCGGCGTGATGCGCAACGAGCCGGTCCTCATCGTCGGCGGCGGCGTGCTCGCCGATACGGGCGGCCTCGCCTGCGCGCTCTACGGCCGCAACACGCCGTACGTCATGGTCGCGACGTCGATCGTCGCGGGGATCGACGCCGGCCCTTCGCCGCGCACGTGCTGCGACGGCTTCGGGTACAAGAATCTGCTCGGCGCCTACCATCCGCCGGTCCTGTGCATCACGGACCGCTTCTTCTTCCGTACGCTGCGCGAAGGGTGGTTGCGCCACGGGATCGCGGAGATCGTGAAGATCGCGACCGTCGCGAGCGCGGATCTCTTCGCGGATCTCGAGGCGGCGCGATCCGAGCTCGTCGCGACCCGCTTCGGCACGATCGGCTGCGAGCCGGGCGACGCGATCGGCACGCTCTCGCAGAAAATCCTAGGCGGCGCGATGCGCTCCTACATCGAGGCCGAATACGGGAATCTCTACGAAACGCATCAGTGCCGTCCGCATGCCTACGGCCACACCTGGTCGCCCGGCTTCGAGATCGAAGCGGGCCTGCTGCACGGCCACGCGGTCGCGATCGACATGGGCTTCGGCGCGTATCTGAGCCATCGCGCGGGATGGCTCGACCGTCTCGCGCTCGAGCGCATCCTCGCGCTGATCGACGCCTACGGCCTGAGCCTCTGGCACGACGTGCTCGACGACGAGCGCGTGATGTGGGAGAGCCATCGCAAGATCGTCCAGAAGCGCGGCGGCAATCTCGTCGCGCCGCTTCCGCGCGGCGAGATCGGCCGCTGCGGCTATCTCAACGAGCTGACGCGGCCGTCGTTCTTCCGCGCGCTCGCCGAGTATCGATCGCTCTGCGCGGCGTATCCGCGCGGCGGCCGCGGCATCGATCCGCTCTGCGGCGACGTCGGCCTCGAAGATCCTTCGGCCGTCATCGCGCGCCTGGAGACGAGCGCGCCCGTCTAGCGCTCGCGCGCCGTTCGAACTCGGGCGGCGTCGCTCAGCGCTCGCCCGCGCGCACGACCCGCAGCGTCCGCTGCGCGACGCCGGCCGGTTGCACGATCGCGAGCATCGCATCGACGACGAGCGGATCCCACTGCGTGCCGGAATTCTTACGTAGTTCCTCGAGCGCGGCGGGCACGGGGAGCGGCCGGCGATACGGACGCTTGCTGATCATCGCATGAAACGAATCGGCGACGCCGACGATGCGCGCCATGAGCGGGATCGCGTCGCCCGCGAGCGCGTTCGGATATCCGCCGCCGTCGATCCGCTCGTGATGCGCGAGGACGATCGGAGCGATCTCCCGCAGCGACGAGATGCGCTCCAAAATCTGCGCG
>CAZZZK010000304.1:0-3089 GCA_964658555.1 Vulcanimicrobiota bacterium
CCCCCCCCCGCCCGGGTAGCGAACGGCCGCGATCCGGCTCGCGTCGTTCCCCACGTGCTCGGCGAGAAATTTGATCGGCGTCCCCGCGAAGGCCGTCGCGACGTCGCGCAGTTCGAGCCCGAAGCGCAGATCGGGCTTATCGCTGCCGTACTCCCGCATCGCGTCGGCGTACGTGAGGCGCGGGATCGGCCGCGGGATCGTTTGGCCGAGCGCGCGCGCCCAGACGAATGCGATGCAATCTTCCATGAGCGCTATCACGTCTTCTTCGCTCACGAACGACAGCTCGACGTCGAGCTGCGTGAACTCGGCCTGACGATCCGCGCGCGAATCCTCGTCGCGGAAGCAGCGTGCGATCTGCATGTAGCGACCGAGGCCGCCGATCATCAGCAGCTGCTTGAGTAGCTGCGGCGATTGCGGCAGCGCGTAGAACGCGCCGGGCCGCGTCCGGCTCGGCACGAGAAAATCGCGCGCACCCTCGGGCGTACTTTTAATGAGCACGGGCGTCTCGATCTCGAGGAACGCGCGCTCGTCGAAGAAGTCGCGCATCGCCTTGACGAGCTTGTGCCGGATCGTTAGGTTCCGTTGCAGCTTCGGACGCCGCAGGTCGAGATAGCGATACTCGAGCCGCAGCGACTCGTCGACGTCGGCATCGGTATTGATCGGGAACGGCGGGGTCTCGGAACGCGAGAGCACCGTCGCGGACCCGACCGCGATCTCGATCCCGCCGGTCGGGAGGAGATCGTTCTCCGTTCCCGCCGGACGCGCGCGCACCGTCCCCGTAATCGCGACGACGTCTTCGTTGCGCAGCGTTCCGCTCAAGCCGAAGACGTCGGCGCCGCTCGCGCCCGCGATGTCGACCGCGAGCGAATCGACCGATCCGTCGTCGGCTGCGGCGGCCGTCGGACGCCCCGCGTCACCGCGCTCCGCTTGCGGATCGAACACGCACTGCGTGATGCCGTCGCGGTCGCGCAGGTCGATGAAGACGAGGCCGCCGTGATCGCGGCGGCGATTGACCCAGCCGCGGATCTCGACCGTGCGTCCGACGTCGCTCGCGCGCGTGCCGCCGCACGACCGGCGTTGCGCGTCAGCCACGATCGGCGAGCGCTTCGCGGACGCCCGCGAGATAGTGATACTGATAGACGATGTTGCGCGCGAGCCCGGGCTTCGCCGCGGCGGCGCGTTCGAGGGAATTCACGATGCGTGGACGCTTCCGTAAGAGATCGTAGATGCCGAGGGAGAGCGGCGTCATGCCGAGCCGCGCTTTGACGACGAACGCGGGATGCTTGCGCGCGAAGCGCACCGTCGAGCGGCCGGCGAGCGCCATCTTCGATTTCTGTTCGTCGTACGGCACGAACTGACAGTGATAGTTCACCGCGCGCGATTCGTAGACGATCGAGACGCCCGCGCGTTCGAGCCGGTAGCCGAGTTCGAGATCCTCGTGACCGTAGCCCGTGAACGCCTCGTCGAAGCGCCCGACGCGCTCGAGATCGGTCCGCCGCACCGAGGCGTTCCCGGTCATGAAGTAGAGCCACGAGAGCCGTTTGCGGCCGTTCGGGTGGAGCGGCGTCCGGCGTTCGGGATGGTCGCGCAGCGCCTCGTAGCCGGCGACCGAATCGACCTGGAGTTCGAGCCCGACGACGGCGACGCCGCGGCGCGCGCGATGGATCGCGAGGTGACGCGCGAGGAGATCCGGCGCCGCGATGATGTCGGAATCCGTGAAGAGGACGATCTCGCCGCGCGCGGCCGCGATCCCGGCGTTTCGCGCCATCGCGCGCCCGTCGTAGGGGCCCGGCAGATGCCGCACGCGCGGATCGCGCGCGGCGATCTCCGCGAGATACTCGGCCGTTCCGTCGTTCGAATTCGAATCGCCGATCACGATCTCGAACGCCGCGTCGACGTGCTGCGCGAGCAGCGCGGGGACGACGTGGCGCAGCGTGTCGAGCCGGTTGTAGGTCGGGATCACGACGGAGAGTTCGGGTGCGTTCATCTCGTTTGCGGCACGCGCGCCGCGCGAAGGAGCTCGCGAGTCGCCGCGACGATCGCTTCGCGCGACTGCGCGAGCTGCGACGGCTCGCTCGACGGCGGCTTGCGCAGCGATGCCGACGGCACGCGATAGGGCGACCACTCTTGCGAGCTGAGGTGAAAGTAGCGGTGTTCGAAGAGCACGACGGTCGGCCTGCGCATCGCGCTCGCGACGTGGGTCGCGCCCGTGTCGACCGTGACGACGGCCGCACTCTTCTCGAACACCGCGGCCCAGTGGCGGAACGGGAGACCGCCGACCACGGCGTCCGCGATCCCGATCGCGCGCAGCCGCGCGGCCTCCTCGAGCGTATCGGTGCCGTGCGTGACGACGACCGGCCGTCCGAGCGCGGCGAGCTCTCGCAGCAGCGCGACGACGCTCTCGTACGAGCTGCCCGTCGTGAACCAACGCGCGGCGAGATGGAAGGCGATCGCGCCCTCAGGGAGATGCGCGACGGCGTCCCGATCGGCGTCGTCGATCGGCACGTAGAGATCGCGGCTGATCGTATCGCCGCCCGCGAGGCGCACGAGATCGTTGACCTGCACGACCTCGTGGCGGACGAGCCGCCGCGGGTCGCGTTCCGAGAGGCCGGGGTCCGCCTCCGAGATACCGAGCCGGTCGACGTAGAGGCGGGCGGTGAGCCGCGCCGCGTAGCGCCGCACGTACGTGTATCCGACGCGCAGCGGCGCGCGCGTCGCGCCGACGAGCTGGAAATCCGGCGCGCACGGCGCGAGCGCGATCGCGAGATCGACCGAGCCGCGCAGGCTGCGCCCGAGCGCCGACGGACTCGTCCCGACGGGGAGCGTCACGATCCGGTCCACGTCGCCGTTGCCCTCGACGACGACCGCGTTGTAGCGGCTGCAGACGAGCGTGATCGTCGCGTCGGGCCACGATCGCCGCGCCGAGGCGATCGCGGGCGTCGAGAGGATCAGGTCGCCGATCCGATCGAGCCGCGTCAGCAGGACGTTCACGCGCGCCGCGCCGCTTCGAGTTCTTCGAAATACGTCTCGCTCGCGAGCGCGCGCGCGGCGCGGAGCTCGCGCGGCTCGAGCGCGCGGCCGGTTTCGCG
>CAZZZK010000305.1:0-3073 GCA_964658555.1 Vulcanimicrobiota bacterium
TCGCGGCGACGAGCGCGACGAGGAAGAGCGTCGACGCCGCGCCGTACGGCATGCGCGCGAGCACCGCGAAGGGCGCGAGCGCGTAGCCGGGGAGCGGCGCCGGTTCGACGACGTCGGGCGGGTTGACGCCGGGCGCCACGCGGTGCTCGCACGTTCTCAGCGGTTCGATCCGGTACGGATCGCGGCCGACATCGAGCGCCTCGCCCGCGCAGTAGAACGCCGCGAACGCCTCGTCGTCGTGCGGGATGCTATGCGTCGCGAACGCGCCGAACGTACCCGCGAGCACGACGGCGAAAACGACGACGGCCTTGCGTGGATCAGTCACGCAGCGCCGCCAATCGCCCGGCCACGTATCTCGCGACGGCGGCGTTGCCGGCGACCGTGAGGTGCAGGTTGCGCGGCATGTACGGGCAGACGGCGAGCGACCGCAGCAGCGGCCGCAGATCCCACAGCTCGACGCCCGCCGCCGCGGCGATCCGCCGCGCGCGCCGTTCGGTCGCCTCGGTATCGAAACGCGCGCGGTCGCCGAGATCGACGCCGCGCGGATAGTAGCGCAGCGCCGCGGGGCCGCATACTTCGACGGGCGTCGGCACGAAGACGACCGCGACCCGCGCGCCCGCTCGCTTCGCGACGGCGGCGATCTCGCGATAGCGCTGCGATGCGATGCGGACGCCCGCGCCGTCGTAGTCCGGGCGGTTGCGTTCGAGCAGCCGGAAACTGCCGAGAAAATAGCCTTCCGCGGTCGGGGCGCGCTTGAGCCGCGACACGATCGGATCGTCGACGCGCAGCGCGAGCCACGTGCGGAGCTGATCGAGGCCGAGGACCGATCGTACGCCGACGGGAGCGGGTCGTGCGAATCCGATGCTCGCGCGGAACGCGTCGTTCGACGTCGTCGCATCTTCCACGTCGTTCGCGAACATCTCGACGAGGACGACGTTCGGGCGATAGCGCGGGACGAATGCGGCGACGACGGCAGCCTCCTGATTCGGACCGTAGCCCGTGATCGAAAAGTTCAGCACTTGAACGTCGCGCGCGGGTTCGAGCGCGCGCAGATCGCCCTGCATCACGCGCGGCCAGCTGCGACCCGTATCGACGCCCTCGGCGCTCGAGAACGCGTCGCCCGTGACGAAGACGCGCTCCGCGTTCGCCGGTTTCGCGTCCGGAAAGAGCGGGCCCGGGAATCCGAGCGCGTTCGCGGTGACCGTGTAGTCGTACGATTCCCAGCGCAGTCTCGTCGTCCGCGAGGGCGCGAGCGTCCAGCCGAAGCGCTCGGACGGCGCAAGCGAGACGCGTTCGCCCCAGCCGTTCACTTCCTGCGGATCGTATCGCAGGACGGCGAGGTCGGCGACGATCGGGACGGCGACGACGACCGCCGCGATCGCGAGCGCGCACGATGCCGCGAACGCCGTGCCGCGCGCGCGCCGCGTACGTTCGAACGCACCGAGGGCGGCGTTCGTCGCGACGACGAGCACGTACGCCGCGATCGCCGTCGCCGCGAGCGCCGCGACGATCTCGATCGCCGTCTTCGCGCCCGAGAACGTGCCCGATACCGAGAGCAAGATCAGCGGGTCGTGCACGAGGTAGACCGGATACGATTCGCGCCCGAGGCGTTGGAACGGCCCGTCGCGATCGGCGCCGAGCGTGACGAGCGGAAAGAGCAGGACGAGCGCGCTCGCGCCGAGCAGCAGCGGCGCGACGATCATCCCGCGAAGCGTGAACGAGAGCGCGGTCGCGAGCGCGTAGACGATCGCCGCCGCGCCCCAGGCGAGCGGCGAACGCATGCGTCGCCGCATCGCCGCCGCGTCCGCGTACCACCACGATGCGAGCGCGATTCCGAGCACGAATTCCGGCAGGCGCGTGAAGAAGAACGCGCCGCGCTGCCACTCGTCGAGATAGGCGTCGTGAAAGACGAACGGCCCGATCGCGATCGCGACGAAGCCGGCGAGCGATCCCGCGACGAGGAGTTTCGCCGCACCGCACGTCCGCAGCGCGCGCCACAGGAACGGATAGACGAGATAGAGTTGGATCGCGAGCCCGACGTACCACCACGCCGGCGAATAGTAATAGAAGACGGGCGGCAGGAAACGCAGGCCGGCGAAGCTCGCGTAGAATTGCCACTCGCCGGTCGAGAGTCCGTACGGCAAGACGATCGTCGCGAGGAAGAGCACGTGCGCGCCCCACCACAGCGGCAGAATGCGCGCGGCGCGACGACGATAGAACTGCGCAAGCGGGATCGCCGCGGGCGCTTGCCGCGAGAGTAGCCCCCACGTCAGTCCGAAGCCGCTCGAAATGATAAACAGCGTGACGCCTTGATCGCCGAACCACCCGACGTCGCGCAAGACGGTGAGCGGCCAGCGCAGCGCGCCCGCGACGTGCACGGGAGCGAACTGCGCGATCCGCGCGCCGAGCGGCGGCCAGTCGACGCTCGGATTCGCGGCGTAGGGTCCGCCGAAAAACCGTTCGACGAAATGGTTGAGCACGATCCACAGGATCGCGACCGCCTTGAGGCAGTCGACCCAGCGTAGCGACGCGCGCACCTGCGTTCGCGGGCGGGCGATCGGCGCATCCGTGTCGATCATCGTGCGCCGAGCCGCGAGCGTCCCGGAAACGGCGATGCGTTCGTTCTTTTGCCGGAACCGGGGCTTCGCATAACGATGGAGCGCGGTTCCCGAGCGTCGCGTGCGATCCCCGGTTTTGCGACCGGTCCCCGTAAAGCGGCGGGCGCGCTACGGCAGCAAGAGCAGCTTCCCCGTGGTCAGCCTCGCTTCGAGCTCGCCGTGCGCGCGAGGCGCGTCTTCGAGCGGATACGTGTGACCGATGCGAACGTCGAGCGAGCCGTCCTCGATCGCGGCGAAGAGCTCGCCCGCGCGCCACGCGAGTTCGCCCGGCGTCGCCACGTAGTCGGTTAGGGTCGGGCGCGTCGCGAAGAGCGAGCCGCCTCGGTTCAAGATCTGCAGATCGAACGGCGGGACCGGCCCGCTCGAACCGCCGTAAAGCACGAAGAGGCCGCGCGGCTTGAGCGTCGCGATGCTGCGCTCCCACGTCGTCTTCCCGACGGAGTCGTAGACCACGT
>CAZZZK010000306.1:0-3067 GCA_964658555.1 Vulcanimicrobiota bacterium
CCGGTCCATCTCGCGCGTCAGTCCGATGCGGCGCGTCGCGAGGATGCGCGGTTCGGGCGCATCGCGATCGCTCGACACGGCGAGCCGGAGCCGCCCGGGCGCACACAGATCCAGACGATCTTCCGAGCGGGTGATGCCGAGCGCGCGGGCGAGCCGGCCCGGCCCGCGGCACAGATCGCGGTCCGGAACGTCGCCGCGCCGAGCGCGCATCGCGTCCCGGCCGGCGAGCGGTTCCGCCGCGCGTACGAGTACCGCCGCTCCGCTTCCGGCGCCCTCGCCCGACACGTTGAGGCAATACGACGTCCCGTAGATGAAATAGACGTAGGCATGACCCCGGCGTAAGAACATCGCGCCGTTGCGAGGCGTCTCGCCGCGATAGGCATGCGACGCCGCGTCGCCGACGAGATAGGCTTCGGTCTCGACGATGCGCGCGACGACGCGTCCGACGTATCCGCCGTCGAGCGCCGGAATCTCGCTCACGACGAGTTTTCCGATCAGGTATCGCGCGAGGTCGATCGTGGCAGTCGGAAGCTCCGCCCGGCGGATGCGCCGGAACCGCATCGAGCGCGGCGGGATCGTTACGCGGCGATCTCGAGCGAGACGTCGGCGAGCGCGCGTGCGGCGAGATCGCGGATCGTCCGATCGCGCGCGGCGACGATTCGTACGGTCCTGAAGCGATTGAGCGTGCAGCGCAGCGCGACGTACGGCACGACGAGCGGCTGCGGCACGGTGCGCCGTTCGGCGAGATCCTCGGCGAGCCGCGCGTCGTCGAAGCGGAACTCGACGTCGCGCAGACCGCGTTCCAACACCTCGGCCGCGACCGCGTCGAGCGCCGCGTACGCCGCATCGCGACCCTCGAGCGCCGCCCTCGCGCGGAGCGAGAACGAGACGCGAATCGTCGCGTCGCCGTCCGTCCCGCGAACGGCCGCGTACGCGACGCCGCTTCCGGAAGCGTTCGCCGCGAATCCGATGCTCACGATGTGACGGGCGGTGCGCACGTTCGGCATGGTGCTCTCCTCCTTCCCATCGTACATCGAACATACGTTCGATGTCAACGCCGGTCACCGCCGCAGGAGGGCCTCGTAGAGGTCGGCGACGCGCCGGCCGACCAGCGTGCCGTCGAAATCCCACGCGCGGTCGCGACCGGCGCCGGCGTCGCGGGGCCGGACGAACGCCGCGGCCAGCGCCGCGGCGAGTGCGGCGGGATCGTCCGCGCAGAGGGAACCCGATCCGCGCAGCACTTCGCGGGTCTGCGGGACGTCGACCGCGACGATCGGGATACCGGCGGCGAGCGCCTCGGCGAGGACCAGCCCCTGCGTATCGCTCCGGCTCGCGAACGCGAACGCGTCGGCCGACGCGTACGCATCGGGCAGATCCGCGCGCGAGAACTCGCGCGCGAAGGTCACCCGCCGGGCGATCCCGAGGCGTTCGGCGAGCGCTTCCAACGGCACCCGGTGCGGGCCCTCGCCGACGATGGCGAGACGGGCGTCGGCGAGCTCCGTCCGTGCGAAGGCGGCCAGAACGAGTTCGAGATTCTTCTCGCGGCCGAGGCGGCCGACGGCGAGTCCGAGCTTCGCGCCCGGAACGGCGCCGAGCGCGGCGCGCACCTCGTCGCGCCGCCGGCCGGCCGCGAACGCCGCGACGTCGATTCCGCTCGGAACGACGACGATCTGCGTCCGCACGCCCATTTCGAGCAGCAGCCGCTCCATCGCGACGGTCGGAACGATCACGGCGTCGGCCGCGTCCGCGAAGCGCCGGGTGATGACGGCCGTCGCGGCGCGCGTCAGCCGCGCGTCGATCGGCACGTAGTGCGCGTAGGCCTCGAGCTGCGTATGGTACGTGAAGACGAGCGGCGCGCCCGTGCGCCGCGCGTGCCACGCACCGAGCGCGCCCGTGACGAACGGCGAATGGGCGTGCACGACGGAGAAATCGCCGAGCGATCGCGGAAGGAACGGCATCGTCAACCGGTACGCCGTCTCCGTCGGCAGCGGCAGCGACGCGAGCCGGATCACGTTTTCGGGATCGCCGTCGGCGTAGCCGGGCATGCGCGGGGTGACCACCTGCACATCGTTTCCGAACGCACGAAGCGACGCGGCGAGCGAGTCGACGGCGGCGACGATTCCGTTCACGACGGGTCGATAACATTCGGAGAACAGACCGATTCGCAGGGCGCTCACGATGTGCGGGCGCTTTGCGCTCGGCCGCCTCTAAAGCCTATGCCGCACGCAGAATCCCGAGAAAAGGTGGTTTGACGCCCCACAGAAGCTGTGCTACTGTAGCCGAGTCCTGGGCCCGGCAGCACGCTTGAGCCCTCCCGGATGCTCGTCATCGAAGCATCCTCCGCGACTTTGCAAGCCTGCGTTACGCGATTCGAGTTCGCTCTTACGAGCGTCCGTTCGTGTCGTTTCGCACGTCCAGAAAGGAGCTGCGTTGATCGCATTCGATCATCGATACGCATCCAAAATTAGCGCTTCGGCGCTGGGCTTCGGGCTTCTCGTTTCGGGAATCGCCGCCGATGCCGCCGGAAAAACATCGACCGCCGTCCCCGCCGCGCCGGGTATCTCGAGCCCGGCCGGAGCGTCCGCTTCCGCCGACGGCGCCGCCCCGCACCTGACGATTGCGTTCGACGATGCCGGCGTCGTTCGCGACGTCGCGACCTCCGCGGCGACCGTCGGCGAATTCCTGGCCGCGAACGGTATCCACCCCGTCGACGGCGATTTTCTCTCCCGCGCGGCGGGCGACGCGCTGGCGGACGGTATGCGTCTCGCCTACCGCCCGGCGGTCTCGATCGTGTTCCACGACGGAACTCGGACGCGGACGATCCGCACCTCCGATTCCACGGTCGCCGATCTGCTCGCGGGCCAGCATCTGATGCTCGCCTCGAACGACGAGGTCCGGCCGGCACTCGATACGCCCCTCGCCGACGGCAGCGTCGTGCGCGTCACCCATGTCTCGGCGTGGACCAAAAGCGAGCGAACGAAGATCGCACCTCGCGTTCAGAAACGTTTCGACGCCCGCCTCGCACGCGGGACGAAGAAGACGATCGCGCCCGGAATAGCCGGGATTC
>CAZZZK010000307.1:0-3056 GCA_964658555.1 Vulcanimicrobiota bacterium
CAGACGACGTCGCGAACGTCCTCCGGCGCGGCCTCGTGTTTCGAAGCGATCGTGAGTTCGAAGCCCATGGTCTCCCTCTCAAGCGTGCTCGCATACGGACGAACGGCGCGTCGCGCCGGTCACGACCGTCGGATGAGACTCGTGTGAGAGAGCACCGCAGTCGCGCGGCGTGCGTACCGCGACGCCTACCGGAGATCGGCGAGACGCACGCGCCGATCGTCGGCACGCCGCGAGCGCGACGCTTCGCTTAACTAACGTAAGAAGTACCGTGCGATGGAAATACCGATTAATGTAAGAAGTATCGGTACGTCGAGAAGACGAGCGCGATGCCCAAGCGGTCGGCCGCGGCGATGACGTCGGCGTCGCGGATCGACCCCTCGGGCGCGATGACGGACGTGCAGCCGGCCTTCGCGGCCGCTTCGAGCCCGTCGGCGAACGGGAAGAAGCCGTCGCTCGCACAGGCCGCGCCGCTCGCGCGGTCGCCCGCGCGGACGCCCGCGATGGTCACCGCGCTCACGCGATTGGTCTGGCCCGCGCAGATGCCGCGCGTGACGCCGTCGCGCGCGATGACGACGCCGTTGGATTTGACGTGCCGCACGACGTCCCACGCGAAGCGCAGATCGCGCGCTTCGCCGTCCGTCGGCGGCCGCTTCGAAACGACGCGCCACCGTTCCGGAGCGGCCTCGGGATCGTCGTCCTCGGCGAGGATGCCGCCGAGGGCGCTACGCACGCGGAGCTCGTTCGCGAGCTCGCCCGGCAGCCGCGGATCGTAACGCATGATGCGAAGATTTTTCTTACGCCGCAAGCGTTCGAGCGCGTCGGGTTCGAATGCGGGCGCGGCGACGATCTCGAGAAAGAACTCTCCGAACGCGTCGGCCGTCGCGAGATCGACCGTGCCGTCGAGCGCGACGATCCCGCCGAACGCCGAGACGGGGTCGGCCGCGAGCGCCGCCGCGACCGCGTCCTTCGCGGCCTCGCGTTCCGCGACGCCGCACGGCACCGTGTGCTTCACGATCGCCGCGCGGACGCTCCGCGCGACGCGGCCGTCGCGGTCCGGCAGCGCCGCGCCGAGTTCGATCTCGTCCGGCACGCCGCGGACGAGGAGGCGCAACGTCGCGTCGAGATCGAGCAGGTTATTGTACGAGAGCGCTTTGCCGCCGAGCTGCTCGGGCAGCGTTGCGTGGCGCGCGAGGTAGAACGCCGCGCGCGATTGCGGATTCTCGCCGTATCGCAACGGCGTTTCGAGCGGGATCGTGAGCGCGAGCGAGCCCGGCAGCTCGCGCGCGAGCAGGCCCGCTTCGAGATAGCGCGCGATCGACGAATCGTATTCCGCGGTCCGTTCGAACGCCCGCGTCGCCAGCACGCGCCGCGCGGCGGCATCCGCTTCGCCCCGCGCGACCGGCGCGTACTGCGCGGGATCGACGAGGACGGTGACGTGCGCGAAGTTCTTCGCGGCCGCGCGGATCAGCGCGACGCCGCCGATATCGATCTGCTCGATCGCCTCTTCGAGCGTCGCACCGTCGCGCGCGATCGTCTCCTCGAACGGATACAGGTTGACGACGACGGTCGAGATCGCCGGCACGCCGTGCGCGTTCGCTTCGGCGACGTGCGCGGCGTTCGAACGGTCGGCGAGGATACCGCCGAACACGCGCGGATGCAGCGTCTTGACGCGGCCGTCGAAGAGCGACGGGAAGCCCGTCAGATCGCCGACGTCGCGCGCGTCGATGCCGTGCTCGCGCAGATGGCCGCGCGTTCCGCCCGTCGCGTAGATGTCGATGCCGCGCGCCGCGAGCGCGGCGGCGAGCTCCGCGGCGCCGGCGCGATCGTAGACGGAGAAGAGCGCGGCCTCGCGCGCGGGGCCGCCGCGCGCGGGCGTTTCCGAGGACGTTTCGTCAGCGAGCAACGGCGGACTCCCGTTCGGCGACCGGATCGCCCGGCACGGCGTCGTCGCCGGCCGTCCGTACCGACGCGAGGTCGGCCGCGATCACGCTCGAGATGCCGGGCTCGCGCATCGTCACGCCGTACATGCGGCTCGCGAGCTCCATCGTCTTCTTATTGTGCGTGACGATGAGCAACTGCGCTTGCGCGCCGACGTCGCGCACGAGATCGGAGAAGCGTTCGACGTTCGCATCGTCGAGTGCGGCGTCGACCTCGTCGAGCAGATAGAACGGCGACGGCTTCACGCGGATGAGGGCGAAGATCAGCGCGGAGGCGGCCATCGCGCGCTCGCCGCCGGAGAGCGCGGCGAGCGGCATCATCTTCTTTCCGGGCGGCTGGACCGCGAGCTCGATCCCCGTCTCCGCGAGCTTCTCGGGCTCGGTCTGCCACATCTTCGCCTGACCGCCCGGAAAGAGACGCGCGTAGACGTCTTCGAACGCGGCACGCACGAGCGCGAACGTCTCGTCGAACTGCGCCTGCGACGACGCTTCGATCTCGGCGATCGAGGCGAGCAGCGTCTCGCGCGCGCGCGTGAGATCCTCGAGCTGCTCGCGCAGGAAGCGTTCGCGCTCGGCGAGCTCCTCGATATCGGCTTCGGCGTTGAGGTTGACGTTCTGCATCCGCGCGAGCTCGTCGCGCAGCCGCGCGAGTTCGGGCGTCACGTCGCCCGGCTCGTTCGCATAGCGCGCCTCGACGTCCGCGCACTCGCTCGCGGTCGCGGGGTTCTGCGCGAACTGCGCCGTGAGCATCCCGAGCTCGGCATCGATCTCGGCGAGCCGGAGGCGGCCGCCGTCGCCCGCGGCCGACGCGTCGCGTTCGGCGCTCTGGGCGAGGTTCGCCGCGAGCTCGAGTTCCCGCGCGCGTCCGCGCGCGGCGTCGCGCTCGGCGCGAAGCGTTTCGAGGCGCGCGTCGCTCGCGTCGATCCCGGCCCGCATCTGCTCGACGCGCGCGTTCGCCGCCGCGATCTCGGTCGCGAGCGCCGCGAGATCGGCGACGAGCGTCTCGCGCGCGGACGACGCGCGTGCGCCGTCCGCGTCGAGCAAGCCGAGCCGCGCGCTCGCGGCATCGCGCCGGGCGACGAGCGAGGCGACGGCCTCGCGCGCCGTCGCGATCTCCGC
>CAZZZK010000308.1:0-3054 GCA_964658555.1 Vulcanimicrobiota bacterium
GAACCCGCGACTCTTGCTTGGAAGGCAAGGGCATTACCATTATGCAACGCCCGCGTCGCCCTCCCGCATTTCCCGCGGACCGATGCTTTCCCCCTCGGGCGGCACGTCGCGTCGGCCGCCGCGCATACCCACGCACGCGTCGCGCCGGATCGTGCGAACGCAACCGGCCTCGTGCGAGCGAACGCAACGAGGCCGGCCGTCGAATCGATGGTGGGCAGGGCTGGATTCGAACCAGCGTACTGCGGAGCAGAGCAGATTTACAGTCTGCCGCCTTTAACCACTCGGCCACCTACCCACGCGCGACCGACCGAAGTTACTCTCGAGACGGACCGCCTCCTCCGCGTGCGACGAACGCGCGCGGCGATTCCCTAGCGAACGAGACGCACGTTCGAAGCCGGCGAACGGATTCGAACCGATGACCTTGACTTTACAAAAGTCCTGCTCTACCACTGAGCTACGCCGGCATCGACGAAATTGTATAGCTTCGCGAGAAGGCGAACAAGGTCGGCGACGGATCGTCGGGTCGCTCGTACCGCTCGGACGCCCGTGTCCCCGTTCGGCGACCACCGACCGTCGGCCGGCTCGATCCCGATCGAAACGCGACCGGATGCCGACGTGCCGTTCGTTCGGAACGCTCGATCGGGACGAGTCCTCGATCGGCGTACCCGCTGCGTACCGCGCGGCGGCATGCCGATACGAGCGAAAGCTCGCATCGCTGCGAGCTCCCGACTCCGGTATTCGCCGTTACGGCAGGTCGATCTCCGCGAGGTTCTTCTCGATCTTGCGCTTCACGCGCTGCAGCGCGTTGTCGATCGATTTCACGTGGCGGCTGAGATCGCGCGCCATCTCCTGATAGCTCTTGCCCTCGAGGTACGAGAGCAAGACCTGCGATTCGAGATCCGAGAGATTCTCCTGGATGCGCTCCTTGATGTCTTCGGAGACCTCCTGATTGATCACGAGTTCCTCGGGATCGGACGTCTTCTGCGACGCCATGACGTCGAGCAGCGTGCGCTCGCTATCCTCGTCGTAGATCGGCTTGTTCAGCGAGATGTACTGATTGAGCGGGATATGTTTCTGACGCGTGGCGGTTTTGATCGCGGTGATGATCTGGCGCGTGATACACAACTCTGCGAACGCACGAAAGCTCGAAAGCTTATCGGCTTTGAAGTCGCGAACCGCCTTGTAGAGTCCGATCATCCCTTCTTGGATGATATCTTCGCGATCGGCACCGATCAAAAAGTAACTCTTGGCTTTGATGCGGACGAAATTCTTGTACTTATTGAGCAAGAACTCCATGGCGAGGTTGTCGCCGCCCTTCGCGGCCGACACCAAGTCCTCATCGGGCCGTTCGTGATAATCGAGCCCATTGGGCGCGCTTTGCGCGAGCGCCATCTACAAAAATCCCCCGTGTATCCATGCGGCTGAAAATCGCGAGCCGTGGCCCGTCGAGCCGTCCGCATCCAACCAAGTATAGGAGGGTCCTGCAAGAGCGTCAAGGAGACGGCGCCTACTTTCGTCGCTCGCGGCTCCTCAGAGCGAGCGGGCGGGCGACGTCCGGCGGCGCTCGTGCGGCGACGTGCGGCGTCCCGTCGCGGCTCCGCCCGTCGGCGCGTCGGTCGCGCCGCGCACGCGATCGAGCGGCACGGCGACGATCCGGCCCGTCTGACTGCCGATCACGAGCGTCCGTCCGACGACGATCGACGAGCCGACGTTGAACGGCGTGCGCATCGCGAGCGCCCCGATCGGCCGCCCGGTCCGCGCGTCGATCGCCCAGAGCCGGCCGGAGAGATCTCCGAAGTAGAGCGTCCCCTCGACGAGGACGGGGGCGCCCTTCACCGGGCCCGCGAGCTGCGTGCGCCAGACGAGCTTCCCCGTCGCCGCCTCGAAGGCGTGCATGCGCGGTACGAGCGAGCTCCCGAAGAAGACGAGGCCGCCGCTCGCGATCGGGATCGCGGCCTGGTTGCGATCGGGGACGATCCCGCTCGCCACGTGCACGTCCCAGAGCGCTCGCCCGGTCGCGACATCGAGCGCGTAGGCGCGCTCCTCGTTGATGCGGTCGACCTGCACCTCGCGCTCGGGCGGGGTCGGGTAGAGGTAGTTGCCGACGAGGCGGCCGCCCGCGAGTACGAGCGGGCAGTCGCCGAGCCCGGAGGCGCTCGGCACGACGTGCTTCCATACGAGTTCGCCGTCGCGCGTATCGATCGCGACGACGAGGGGATCCGTCTCGCCCGCCGTCACCGCGAGCGTCCCGCCGATCGGCAGCATCGACGTCATCGAGGGGACGGTCCCGGCGTTGCGCACGTACCGGACGAGGCCCGTCGCGGGCTCGATGCCGACGAGATCGCCCGTGCCGTCGTGCGCCACGAGCATCCCCCCGACGATCGCGGGCGTCGGCATCGCCGTCCCGCTCAGGTGGACGATCCAGCGACGCATCCCCGTTCGCCGATCGAAGGCGACGATCGCGTTCTCGCCGTCGCCGACGTGCAGGACGCCCGTACTCATGTCGGAGTTCTGATTGCCTTCGCCGACGATCACGAGATCGCGCGTCACGATCGGCTGCGCCATGACGGAGCTGCGCAACCGCCGCAGCCAGAGCCGGCGCCCGGAACGGACGTCGAGCGCGACGAGCGTGCCCGCGTTGTTGCCGACGAAGAGCACGCCCCCGGAGACCGCCGGGCTCGCGGAGATCGCGCCGCCCGTCTCCGCACTCCACGAAACGGCGAGATCGCCCGGAACGACGGCGTTATTGGAGCCGTCCAGCCGGAACTGCGACCACGTCTGCGGCCCGAGCGCGACGACGGCCGCCGGCGCCGCCCGCAGCGGCCCCGCGAGCGCCGTCGCGACGAAGAGCGACGCCGCGAGGGCCGGTATCGACGGACGGATCAGACTCGGCTCCCTTCGCGCGCACGCGGCCGTCGGGCCCCGCTCGCGATCATCGTACCGAACGGCTCCGAAAGCATCGCGCGTCGCCGCAGGCTCTCATCGCATTCTTACGGGCGCCGGTTCTCGCGCGACCGCCGCCTGCTCGACGAACTGCACGGCGCCCTCGTCGAA
>CAZZZK010000309.1:0-3038 GCA_964658555.1 Vulcanimicrobiota bacterium
GGCATACTTGTGTGGCAATCGCACAGGAGACTGTCAGATGCCTGAAAGCAAGCTTGACTTACTGCAGGGAACGCTGGACCTGATGGTCCTGCAGACGCTGGTCGCCATGGGGCCCACACATGGTTACGGCATCGCGCGTCGCATTGAGCATATGGCGCGTCGGGGCGAGCTTGCGTTCGACGGCTTCTGAGTAGCGGTCGCGGCGGCTAGCCCCATGTTGCACGGCGCCCGGCAAACGCTATCCCAAAGGCGAACGACGCCGCCTCTCCGCCGCGGAACGGCGTCGGTCGACTCTCGCGATGGCGACCGCTTCCGTGCGCGCGCGAAGTCCTTTTTCCGACTGACGTCAGGAGTAACGATTGGCGAAAAAACCGAGCGAGATCATCGAGCTGATCAAGAAACACGACATCAAGATGCTCGATCTCCGCTTCGTCGACATGCCGGGCACGTGGCAGCACACGTCGGTCCCGACCTCCGGCGTCAACGAGCAGACGTTGCTTGACGGCATCGGCTTCGACGGATCGAGCATTCGCGGATTCAAGCAGATCAACGAATCGGACATGATCCTCAAACCCGACCTCGCGACCGCGCATATCGACGGATTTCGCACCGTCCCGACGCTCTCGATCATCTGCGACGTCTTCGATCCGATCGCGGGCGCGCTCTACGTCGACGATCCGCGCAACATCGCCCGCAAGGCGAAGGCGTACATGGAATCGCTCGGCATCGGCGATACCGCGTATTTCGGGCCCGAAGCGGAATTCTTCATCTTCGACAGCGTCGCGTACGAGAACAAGCCCGAGTCGACCGGCTACGCGATCGATTCCGAAGAGGGCAACTGGAATTCGGGCGAGCCCGGGCTCGGCTACACGATCCGCAACAAGGAAGGGTACTACCCCGTCCCGCCGGCCGACCACCTGATGGACGTGCGTTCCGAGATGGCGCTCGAACTCGAGAAGTGGGGCATGCAGGTCGAGATGCAGCACCACGAGGTCGCGAGCGGCGGTCAGGCCGAGATCGATTTCCGTTTCGATACGCTGCTCAACACCGCGGACAATCTGATGACGTTCAAATACGTCGTCAAGAACGTCGCGCTGCGCAACGGCAAGGTCGTCACGTTCATGCCGAAGCCGCTCTTCGGCGACAACGGGTCGGGCATGCACGTTCACCAGTCGATCTGGAACGACGGCAAGCCGCTCTTCTACGATGCGGCGGGCTACGCCGAGTGCTCGCAGATGATGCTCTACTATATCGGCGGCCTGCTGACGCACATCAACTCCGTGCTCGCGTTCGCCGCGCCGACGACCAATTCGTACAAGCGGCTCGTTCCGCATTACGAGGCGCCGGTCAACGTGGCGTTCTCGGCGGGCAATCGGTCCGCCGCGATCCGCATCCCGATGTTCTTCAAGGGCAGCGCGAAGGCCAAGCGTCTCGAGTTCCGGCCGCCCGATCCCACGGCGAATCCGTATCTCGCGTTCTCCGCGATGCTCTGCGCGGGCCTCGACGGCATCAAGAACAAGATCGATCCGGTCGCGGCCGGCTTCGGCCCGCTCGACCGCAACATCTACGAGATGCCTCCCGAAGACGCGGCGAAACTCAAGACCGTCCCCGGGAGCCTACGCGAGTCGCTCGCCGCGCTCGAAGCCGATAACGCCTATCTCACGGAAGGCGGCGTCTTCACGCGCGAGTTCATCGACAAGTGGATCTCGTACAAGGTCGAAAAAGAACTGAAGCCGGTCGAGATCCGGCCCCATCCCTACGAGTTCTATCTCTACTTCGACGTGTAGGACGCGTCGTCGATCGCACCGTTCTTCGCAGGAGCGCCCGGCAGACGGCCGGGCGCTCTTTCTTTCGTCGCTCGACGCACGCCGCTTCGGTCGCCCGAAACGGCCGCGCGCGAATTCGAGCGTCGTGCGCGGTTCGGTGTGAGAATCCGTGCCGTGCGCGACGCGAGAACGGACGACGGAGTTGGGAGGTGCTCGGTCGCGTATGCAGGCGCGCGATAACGGGATAGGATGGATGTCGGCCGCTCGGCGTCGATCGTGCGGCGCGAGCCCGGATCGGACGTGCACGTGGAACGTAGGCTTTGCGAACGAGGCGATGACGAAGAGCGGCGGCACGATCCGGCCGCGGTCGTCGACGGCGTTTCACGCGCGCGGGCGTCGAGCGACCTTCCGCCGGTCGCTCGTCGAACGGGCGAACCGCGATGATTCAGGTGGAGACGGAGCGAGGATGCACGGTCGTCACCGTCTACGGCGACGTCACGATCGCGAACATCCGGCATCTGTGCGCCGTCCTCGGCTACGTCGACCTCGCGTCGTATCTCGTCGTGTCGTTCAAGAAAGATCGCGAGACGGACGCGACGCTGATCCACGTGCTGCTCGATCAGTACGAGAAGCGAAACGGTCGTCTGATCGTCGTCGCTCCGCTCGGGTCGTCCGTTAACCGAACGCTGACCTTCGCTCGGCTGCATTCGGATCGCCTTCGCGTCGTCGACGACAAGACCGAAGCGGTCGCCGGGCTCGGCTTACTCGAGCTGGTCGCACGCGGCTCGAGCGTCTCGAGCGACGCTCGGTGACGCTCTACCACACGACGACCGAAGCCGCCGCACGCGAGATCGAGCTTCACGGCTTCGAAGAGTCCGCCGCGGGCGGCCGCGGCGTCTACTTCGCGGATCGCCCGCTCGGTCGCGACGATATCGGCCCGCTCGCCGCCGTGATCTTTTCGATCTCGATCGCCGATGCCGAGCTCAGCGGCCTCGAACGCCTCGAAGTCTCAGAAAACGAGATCACCTATTACGAGTGGCTCATCCCGGCCGCGATCGCGAATCACATCATGTGGGATCGCTTGCCGATCGCGAGCCGGATCGCCGCCTTCGAACCGGGCCAACCGACGATCGACGGCAAGGCCCGTTGAGCTGCCGGCGGAGCCGCCGGAGGTCGTACAGCGACGGACCTACGACGATCCGGCCGCCTCGACGACGTCCCGCACGTTCGGATGCGATCCGGCCGCGGCCGGATCGCATCCGAACGTGCGGG
>CAZZZK010000310.1:0-3019 GCA_964658555.1 Vulcanimicrobiota bacterium
GGCGGAGCGTCCGGAGCCGCGCCCGGCAGCGGCGGCGGTTCGTAGGTCTCGCCGACCACCGTCGCCCGTGCCGCCGAGGCCGTCCGCGGGAACTCTTTGGCGGCCGCGACGACCGTGTCGTCCTTGAGCAGCACGACGTTCCCGAAGCGCGGGACGAGCTCGGCGACGAGCCGGTAGCCGCTCGCGACGCCGAATCGCGAACGCGACGAGCACTCGATCGCGATCAGCCGGTCGCCGCGCCGCGCGCGGATCGAATCGACGCGCAGCCCGACGAGGGCGTCGGCGAACGTCCGCACCCAGCCGGCCTCTTTCTCGAGCGGCGCGTCGCCTTCGAGCGCGATGACCGGGGTCGGGCCGAACGCGTCGATCGCGAGCAGCGCCTTGGCGACGACGACGCCGAAGCGTCCGTCGACGAGCTTCCCGGCGGCCGTAATGCGCCTGCCGCGCAACGTCCGGTCGAGCTCGGCCGCGAGGCGGCGTACGATCAACCAATCCGTCAACACGTTCCCGCTCGTTCGGAGCGAATCAGAACTTTCTTTGAAGGGAGAGCGAGAAGCCGCTCGTGCCGTTCTCCGGCTCGGCGGCCGAGACGGCGGGATTGGTCGTGAAGAGCGTGTTGACCTGAACGGCGGCGAACGGATTCGATTGCTGCTGCGTGAAGAGCGTGAACTGCGCCGCGGTCGTGCTCGCCTTGTTCGTCGCGCGGATCCCGACGCTCTCGCGGCGCGGATAACCGATCGAATCCGCGTAGACGAGGCTGACGTTTTTGAGGATTTTCTTCTGCGCGCCGAGCGTCAGCGCGCTGCCGGGTGCGTACTGCACGGCGAGATCCGAGAGGCCGAGCGCGCCGCCGAGCTGCGAACTGAACGGCTGTAGGACGTTCTGGGTCAGGAGCGTGCCGAGTTCGCCTTGCGCCGCGGCCTGGAAGGGGTTCGCGGCCGCGCCCTGCGTCGTGGGCGAGGTTCCGGTGAACGCGCCGAGCGCTTGGACGCCGACGAGTAACCCCAGAATCTGCTCGCGCGAATACGACGGATCGGAACTCAAGCCGACGTTGAGCATCGTGGCCTCGCCCGTGACGTGCAGCGCGACGTCGGTCGGCGGATTCGGGACGGTCGTCGTCGCCTCGACGTCGACCGTCGGGATCACGCCGTCGCTCGGCGTGAAGCTCACCGTACTGCCGTCCGCGACGTTGAAGGTCCGGTAAAAGCTGAGCGATCCGCCGCCGACCGATTCGAGCTGCCCCATCACGGTCGGCGCGGCGAGCGTCCCGCCGACGGTGAGATCGCCCGTCGCGCCGACGTCGACCGGGCCGCCCTGCAGGCGCACGTCGCGGCCGACGGCGATTCCGAGATCGAAGTTCACCGGCAGGACCGGCGCGGCCGTCGCGCTCGGGGACGCTTGCGGCCGGAACACCGCCGAGAGCGGGATGCGCGTCGAACTGAACGCGAGCCGGCCGCCGACGTCGATCGGCGCGTTCGGCGCCCGAACGACGGTCAGCGTGCCGTCGATCCGGCCCTTGAGATAGTTCGGCGCGTCGATCACCGGATCGTCGAAGCGGACCGCGAGCGAGCCCGCGAGGTCGTTCGACGGGCGGCGCAGGTCCGGCACGGAGGCTCTCCCCGCGGCCGCGATCGTGCCGCCGCCGACGTGCACGTTCGCATCGTGCAGCGTCGCCGTCGTCCCGGCGAACGTGAGCTGCGCGACGGCCCGCGTGATCTTCGATCGCAGCTGCGGTCCGACGAAAGATCCGTCCGTCAGCGCGAGCGTTCCGTCGAGGCCCGGCCGCGCGAGGCTGCCGACGAGCCCGAAAGTCCCGTTCAGGAGGCCCGTCGCCTGCGTCCCCTTCGGGAGGAGCGACGCGAATTGGCCGAGGTCGATCCGTTCCGCGACGACGTGGAACCCGATCGGCGCGTTCGGCGGACCGATGCCGAACGACGGCTTCGCTTCGAGCGGCGCCGCGCCCGTCGCGAGGAGCCGGCCGGACTGCAGATCGATCTCGGCGGCGCGCAGCGTCGCGCTTTTCGGCGTGACGACGAGATCCGCGTGCGCGCGCGGGAGCACGAACTTCTCGTAGCGCAGCGACGCGGCGTCGAGCGTATCCTCGGCTCGCAAGCGCTGCAGCGTCCCCGTGATGCGCAGCGTCGTCGCGAGCGAGCCCGACGCGTCGTACGTCGTACGCGTGAGCGTCTTCGCGAGCGCGCCGACGTCCGGCGTGTCGGCCGTCAGGGTCAGGTCGATCGGGCCGCGCGGTTGGAGTGCGACCGAGCCCGACGCGTGCGCGGAGAGGTCGTCGATCGCGAGGACCGCGCTGCCGATCGTCACGCGGCCGTCGCCCGCGGCGGCGTCGAGCGTCGCCGTGCGGATCGCGATGCCGCGCGCTTCGCCGCCGGCGAGCGACGCGTGCGCGGTGCCGGAGACGCGCGGATAATAGCCGGTCGCGCGGACCCGGCCGTCGATCTTCCCGACGACGGGCGCCTGCAGGCCCGCGGCCGGGAGCCAGGTCGCGAGGTCGATCGCGTTCGCGCGCGCGTCGACGTCGAGATAGCTCCGGCGTAGCGTCTCGCGCAGCGGCTGCGAGCCCGGCAGCGTGACGGCGGCGTGCCCGGCGATCGAGCCGGTCGCGCCGCCGAGATAGAGATCGGTCGCGATCCGCCGCCCCGCCGTGCCGACGATCGCTCGCGTCTCGCCGAGATCGAAGCGGCGAAAACGCGTGTGCGCGATCCGCGCGCGCCCGCTCGCGACGATGCGGTCGCGCGTGTGGTCCAGCGTCGCGGCGATGCTGCCCGACCCGCCGAGCGTATCGCCTTCGTCGAAATAGTCGTCGAGGTCGGCGAGATCGAGATGCGGCGCGCGCAGGCTCGCGCGCTGGCGCGATGCGGTCGCGGCGGCCGAGAACGCGACGACGGTCGAACCGATCGTCACGCGCCCGTCGCGTGCGTCGAAGCCGGCCTGGGTGCCCGCCAGGCGCACCGAGGCCTCGCGGAACGGCAGTCCGTTGATCGAACCCTCGGGCACGTCG
>CAZZZK010000311.1:0-3019 GCA_964658555.1 Vulcanimicrobiota bacterium
AACGCCGAGCTCGACGATCTCCGCCCGATCGGCGTCGACCGGCCGCTGACCGCCCTCGGCGTACGTTTCGATGAGGCGCCGCGGCGGTTCGTCGTTGACGACGGCGACGTCGCAGACGCGGGCGCCGGTCTGCTCGAGCAGCGCCCGAACGTGCGCCGACGCGGTGAAGGCGTCCGTCTCGCCCGGTTGCGTCATGACGTTGCAGATGTAGATCTTCAGCGCCGTCGACTCCGCGACGGCGCGGGTGATCCCGGCGACGAGAAAATTCGGCAGCACGGACGTGTAGAGGCTCCCGGGCCCGAGCACGATCGCGTCCGCCGTGCGGATCGCCTCGAGCACTTCGGGGAGCGGTTCGGCGAACGCCGGGTCGAGGGAGAGCCGCGCGATCGGCAGATCGGAGCGCGAGATGTTCGTCTCGCCGCGGACCATCGTGCCGTCGCCGAGCTGCGCGCAGAGCCGGACGGTCGCGAGCGTCGCCGGCAGCACCTTGCCCTTGACCTTGAGCACCCGGCTCGATTCCTTTACCGCCTTATCGAAATTCCCGGTGATGCCGGTCATCGCCGCGAGGAAGAGATTACCGAACGAGTGCCCCGTGAGGCCCTCGCCGTCGTTGAAACGGTACTGGAAGAGATCCGTGACGAGCGCTTCGTCGTCGGCGAGCGCCACGAGACAGTTGCGGATATCGCCCGGCGGCAGGATGCCGAGCTCTTTCTGCAGCCGCCCGGAGCTGCCGCCGTCGTCCGTCACCGTCACGACGGCCGTGATGTTGCTCGTCGCGCGTTTGAGACCGCGCAGCAGGGTCGAGAGCCCCGTGCCGCCGCCGATCGCGACGATCTTGTAGCCGCTGCCGAGGCGGCGGTTGAGCAGCGCGTCGACGATGCTGTGCTGCGCGCGCGGATCGATCGCGACGACGATCGACCGCATCCATTGCCGGATCCCGAGGACCAGCAGCACCGCGCCGACCGCCATGAACGCGTAGGAGACGACGTCGAGCGGGACGGCGATATCGGCGAACATCGAATCGACGAGCTCGTTGACGTGCAGGTGCGATCCTTCGGCGATGAACCAACGCGAGATGCCGTTGACGAGCAGCGCGCAGCCGATCGCCGCGAGCGCGAGCCAGCGCTTCACGCCGAGCCCGGGATAGAACCAGCGGACGAACTGCCGGACCCACGTCATACGGCGACGAGCTCGCGCGACGCCCGCGTGACCGCGAGGCCCGCGACGGGAGCGAGATGGTCGGCGATCCGGTTCGCGACGTAGACGGAGCGATGGCGGCCGCCCGTGCAGCCGATCGCGATCGTGAGCCGCGCCTTGCCTTCGCGCCGGTAGCGCGGGATGAGGAAGTCGATGAGGCCGAGCACGTGCGCCATGAACGGCGCGGTGTCGGGCAGCGCCGCCATGAACGCGGCGACCGGTTCGTCCGCGCCCGTGAGCTGTTTGAGGCTCGGTTCGTAATTCGGATTGGAGAAGAAGCGGACGTCGAAGACGAGATCGGCGTCGGCCGGGACGCCGTACTTGAAGCCGAACGCGACGACGTTGATCGCGAGACGCAGCGGCTCGTCGCTCGGCGCGTACCGGTCGGCGATGCGATCCTTGAGCATCGTGTGCGTGAACGCCGACGTATCCCAGACCTCGGTCGCGCGTTCGCGGAACGGCTCGAGATCGACGCGTTCGCGGGCGATCGCCGCGTGGAGCGTCCGTTCGTCGTCGTCGCGCGGATGGCGCCGGCGCGTCTCGCTATAGCGCCGGACGATCGCGGCATCGGTCGCGTCCAGGAACAGGATCTCGGTCGCGATCTCCCGCTCGGCGAGCCAATCGAGTGCGGCCGACGCCTCGCCGAACGCGCCGTGAACGCGCGTCTCGAGAGAAAGCGCGATCGCCTCGATACGAGCGCGCTCCGCGAGGGTAACGAGTTCGGGGACGAGAGCCGGCGGTAAGTTATCGAGGCAGTAAAACCCGAGGTCCTCGAACGACTTCATCGCCTGACTCTTTCCGGCACCGGAGAGTCCCGTCACGACTACGAATCGCGAGAAGGTCACCGTACGAATCCGGAGCGCGCACGCATGAATTTTTTCACTCCCGAAAAAGCCGATGCCCTCATCCCCGTGCTCGCTCCGCTGCTCGAGGAGTTGTGGACGAAGCGCCGCGAACTCGCGATCAAATTACTCGAACAGGATCCCGAACTGCGCAAAGCGCGCAACCGAGCTGGCGCCCCGGCGATCGAACGCCGCGGCGAGTCGCGTCGCGCGACCGAGCTCAAAGCCGAGATCGTCCGGACGATCAATCGTATCGAAGCGTACGGCTGCGTCGTGAAGGACATCGACCTCGGCTTGCTCGATTTCCCGGCGATCCGCGAGGGGCGGACGATTTTCCTATGTTGGAAGGCGGGCGAAGCGTCCGTCACGTGGTGGCACGCGACGGACGAGTCGTTCGCCGACCGCAAATCGCTGTAGGCGCGGCCTACGCGGGGACGCCTGCGGTCTCGACCTTGATGAAGTCTTCGGCGAGACCCTGGAGGCGCACGTCGCCGAACTCGACCGTGTAGGCGCCGGCCTCGACGCTGCGCACGTCGCCCGTTTCGGGAACGTTCGCGAGCTGCGGAATCTTCGAGCGGATCTCGTCCGGCAAGCGAACCTTATCGCCGACGTTGAGGCCGCCCGATTCGAAGAGCGCTTCGAGTTCGGTCATCAGCATCGCGAGCGGGATGCCGTAGCCTTCGCTCACCTGCTCGATCGTCTCGCTCTCGCTGATCGCGCAATTCGAGCACCCGCCGAGATGGAACTTCGCGAACACGCGGCGCGCGCCGGCATGCGTCTTGAACGCTTCCTGCACCGTCAGGTCCTTGCTAAAATGTGCGCTCACGCGATCTCTCCTCGATATGCGGCGAACCCGAGCTCCGGGCCGCGGGGACATTGTTCGTTCCGACCGCTCCGACCCCCGCGAGGTTGCGTGCCGCACCCGCCCGGCGGGTCGATACCGCGGCGCCTGCCGAGGCGGCAAGCGGTACGGGACCCCG
>CAZZZK010000312.1:0-3018 GCA_964658555.1 Vulcanimicrobiota bacterium
CGCGGCGATCGGCCCCTCCACGCCCACGATCACGGGCGCGGCCACGGACACGGTGCCGGTCTGCTTGCTGCGCAGCTCGAGATGGCCCTGGCGCCTCGCGACCTCGAGGGCGGTGCGGACGCGTTCCGTCACCCCGGGTGCCGCGTCGTAGCGCCGCTCGAAGTTGCTGCTCTCGAGCACCGCGTCGACGATCCGTGCGTGGCACGAGGAGACGGGCGCGACGCGCGTGTGGGGATCGTCGCGCGCGCCCGCGGCGGCCGTGATCGGCTTGCGCGAGGGCGTGCTGCTCAACGGCATGCGCGCCGGGACGCTGCGCGACGACGTGCGGCTCGACGAGATCACCCCCGCGCTCTCCGAACACGTGCGCGGACGCATCTTCGGCGCGTTCGAATTCGAGATCGCGATCGCACCGGGCGCGGTCGAGCACCTGCGGCTCGCCGTGCTCTACGACGCGAACGGCCGCGAGGCCGCGCAGTCGCGATTCGACGCGCTGCTGCACGACGCGGACGCGCTCGCCGACACGGAGCGCTACTACGCGCGGACGCTGTGCGACGCGCGCTTCATGGTGCCGTCGCCCGTCGTCAGCCGCGGCATCGTGTGGGCGAAGACGAACATGCTGCGCATCGTCAAAGAGTATCCGCACGGCTGGGGGTCGACGAACTCGCCGCCCTCGGATATCCTCGTCTCGCGCGACACCTCGTGGTTCGTGCACGGCTTCGACTATTTTCTGCCGCAGTTCAGCCGCGACGCGATCGACGTGTTCAACCGCTTTCTCGATCCGAGCGGCCAGGTCGTGGAATACGTGCGCGGCGTCAGCGGTTACAGCACGTCCTACGATCTCAACATCAACGACGATACGCCGCTGCACCTCATCGCGATCCTGCATCACTACAACGCGACGCTCGACGAAGCGTGGGTGCGCGACCTCATCCCGCTCATCGTCCGCATCGCCGATTACCTGCTCGCGCAGCGCGACGGGATGGGCCTGATCTCGTGCACCGCCAAGGGCGTCGATATGTACGGCATCGCGTCGTGGCGCAACATCATCCCGTACTACACCCTCGACGGCGCCGTCACCGAGATCAACGCGGAAGCCGTCTTCGCGCTCGAAGCGACGGCGATGCTCTGCGCGGTCGCGGGCGAACACGCGCACTGGGAGCGCTACGCCCGCGAGGCGCAAGCGCTGCGCGAGAGCATGATGGCGCATCTCTTCGACGACGACACGGGCGCGTTCGTGCTCAATTGCGACCGCGCCGGAAACTATCAGGACACCTTCACGGCCGACGAAGTATTCCCGGTGCTCTTCGGCGTCGCCGATGCGCGCCGGCGGCGCGAGATCCTCGCGCGGCTCGGCGAATCCGACTTCGTCACGCCCGTCGGCCTGCGCACGATCTCGACCGCGGACGCGTGGTATTTTCCGTCGCACGGCTTCGGTTTGCTCGGCGGGGTGTGGCCCGACCTCACGCTCTGGTACGTCGTCGCGCTCGCGCGCAACGGAAGCATCGACGCGGCCGCGGCGTGGCTCGAACGGATCTACGCGACCATGGAGGAGGGCGCGCCGCGCAACACCGTCCCCGGGCAGTTCGCCGAGTGGTTCGACGGCGGATCGCTCACGAACCGCGGCATGTACCTCTCGCCGTGGACGGGTGCGAAATATCTCTGGGCGGTCGCGGAGACGGCGGGCGGGCTCGACGGCTATCGCACGAGCGGCCGGCCGCACCTCTCGCCGCTGATCCCGGCCGGGTGGGCGTGGGTCGCGGCGGCGCGCGTGCGCTGGGGCACCGACTGCTGCACGTACGTCGTCGACGTCGCCGCGCACCGCATCTACGGCGACATGCGCGAGCTCTCGGCGGAGGAGCCGTACGCGTGCGTCTACGCCGGGCGCGACGTCTCCGCCGAGGTCGAGGCGTCGGCGCCCGAAGCAGGGGTGGTCGCCTTCGAAGACGAGGAGGGCGGGGTGCGCGCCTTCGTTTGCAATCTGCTCGATACGGCCCGCGACGTGACGCTCGCGTTCCGCGGCGGCTCGTTCGCCTGCCGCGTCGAGGCGGGCGCGCTCGGCTGCGTCGTGCTCGCGGGGACGCCCGTCGATCGCGATTCCTATCCGCGGCCGCTCGACGGTTCCGCGGCGCCCGTCGCGGCGGGCCGCGACTCGTGACGGGCGTCTGACGTGGGCTCCCGGCCGCGCCTCTCGCTGCTGCTGTTCTTCGGAGCGCTCGCGCTCGTGATCGCGATCGTCATCGGCAATCGGTTGGGATCGGGCGTCATCCGCGGCGTCGCCGAGCGCGTCCCCGTCGACGCCGTGACGATGGTCCCGGTGAACGCTCCCTCCGACGACGGCGGCGCGAGCATGCTGCGGCTGAAGCGGCGATCCGTGCTCAGCGTCGCGACCGACCCCGCGTTTCCGGACCCGCGCATCACGCCCGAACCGACCCCGAAACCGACCCCGCGGCCCACGCCGAAGCCGACCCCGTCGCCCGCCCCCGAACCCTCGCCGAGCGACGACACCTTCCCCGATGCCGGTTCGCCGCCGCCGCTCGATACGTCGCCTGCGACGCCCGTGCCCGGGGACAGCCCGTCGCCCGGACCCTAAGCGCCGCACTCGGCGTCGAACGACCGGCATCCATCGCGGGCGGCGACCGGTTGTTACCCGCGAGGCCTGCTAGATAGAGCCTCGGGCGGCGTGCGTGGAGAAGATGGGGACGATGAACCAGGGACGTAACGGATCACAGACGGGCACGGAGACGGTCAAGCGCGGTCTCGCGCAGATGCTGCGCGGCGGCGTCATCATGGACGTCGTCACGGCGGAGCAGGCCGCGGTCGCGCAGGAGGCGGGCGCCGTCGCCGTGATGGCACTCGAGCGGATCCCGGCGGATATCCGCGCCTCGGGCGGCGTCGCGCGCATGAGCGATCTCTCGCTCGTGCGGCGGATCATGGACGCCGTCACGATCCCCGTCATGGCGAAGGCGCGCATCGGCCATCTCGCCGAGGCGCAGTGCCTGCAGTCGCTCGGCGTCGATT
>CAZZZK010000313.1:0-3006 GCA_964658555.1 Vulcanimicrobiota bacterium
CGCAGGCCGGTCTGACCGTGCTCGTCGCGGTGCTGCGACGGACCGTGACCGTCGACCTTGATCGGGTTCATGTTGAGGTCATCCCGGCGGACCAGCGGCTGGCGCTTCTCCTTGGGATAGTCCTTGCGCAGCGGATGTCCTTCCCAGTCGTACGGCATCTGGATGCGGCGCAGACCCGCGTGGCCGTCGAAGCGGATGCCGAAGAGATCGAAGACTTCGCGCTCGGCCCAGTCGGCGTTCGGCCAGACGTCCATCACCGACGGCAGTGCGGGCGCGTCGCCGCCGACCGCGACGAGCACGCGAACGCGGCGCGGCGTCCCGATCTCCGCGACGGTCGCGGCGGCGGGTGCGAGCGCGAGCAGATGATAGGCGACGTCGAAGCGCGGCTCGCGGCCGAGGTAATCGACGGCGCCGATATCGAGCAGCATGACGCATCCCTCGCCGCGCAGGCGAAGGAGCGTCTCGCGCAGGTCGTCCGGCGCGACGCGGACGATCTCGGCGTCGGCGATCGGCTGCCGCACCGCGGTCGGATCGAGCGCGGTGCCCGCGATCGAGGGCGCTTGCGAACTCGGCATCAGGCGCGCACCAAGATGCCGCCGCGGCCGCCCTGCCGGATCTGCTGCTGGATGAGGTTGAGCGCGTAGAGCAGTCCGTCCGGCGTCGGCGGACAGCCGGGGACGTACACGTCGACCGGAACGATCGTATCGACGCCCTGAACGATCGCGTAATTGTCGAAGACGCCGCCCGAGCTCGCGCACGCGCCCATCGAGATCACCCACTTGGGATCCGCCATCTGATCATAGAGGCGCTTGATGATCGGCGCCATCTTCTGCGCGACGCGGCCCGAGACGATCATGAGATCGGCCTGACGCGGCGACGCGCGGAACACTTCACTGCCGAAGCGAGCGATGTCGTACGTCGAATTCGTCACGCTCATCATCTCGATCGCGCAGCACGCGAGGCCCATCGTCAGCGGCCAGACTGACGAACTCTGCGCCCAGCGCGCGACGTCGTCGACCTTCGCGAGCATGAACTGCCCCGGCATCATCTCCATACGAATCCCCCCTTGCGCCACACGTACGCGTAGCCGATGCCGAGCACGATCACGAACACGATCATCTCGAGCAATCCGTAGACACGCAGCGCGTGCATCTCGACCGCCCACGGATAGAACGACGCCGCTTCGACGTCGAAGATGACGAAGAGCATGGCGACGAGGTAGAACCGGATCGGAAATCGCCCGCTGACGTCCGACGTCGGTTCGACGCCGCACTCGTAGGCTTCGGATTTCGCCGCGTTGGGCTTCTTCTTGCCGAGGAGGCCGGGGACTCCGCAGAACGTCGCGGCCGCAACGACGGCGACCGCGAGGAAGATTGCGACCGGAGCGTAGGGAGTCATCGCCGTTCTTGGTTTCGCACGTGGCGGGTCGGTCCTCCGATGCGCCGAAGAGGCGCGCCATATGAACGATAGACGCGCGGCCGCTCCAACTCGTCGCAGCGCCGTCGCGGCGCTCGCCTTCGCGGGCGCGGCGCTCGGCCTGCTCGGCGCGAAGGGCTGCGACCCGAACGACATCGGCGTTCAAGACTACGGTTCGATCCAGGGCAACACGGTCGATCAGAAGGGCCGCCCGCTCGGCGGCGTCATCGTCTCGGTCGGATCGCTCGCGACGATTCGCTCGAATCCGGACGGCTCGTTCCTCCTGCCGCACGTGCCGACGGGCGAGCAGGCCGTCGATGCGAGCCTCGGCGGTTATCGGACCGGTACGGTCACCGTCATCGTCGCGAAGATGAAGCAGGTGGCCGCCGGCAACATCGTCCTCGACCAGCTCACCGCGAACCCGTAACCTTCGCGCCGGCGCGGTCGGTCCGAGCGAGGAACCGCTTCGCGTCGTCGATCGGGATCGCGAAACCGATCGCCTTCTCCTCATCGAACCGCGACTCGGCGAGCGCCACGACGACGCCCGTCCGCGCGTCGAACACGGGACCGCCGCTCTCGCCCGGGATGACCGGTAGATCGAGTTCGAGCGAATCGCGACGGATGCTCGAGACGCGTCCCGCGAAGACCGACGGCTTCGTGCCGAGGTGTTCGTCCTCGAAGGCGTCGGGGATCGGGAAGCCGCTCACGCCGACGGGCTCGCCGGGCTCGATCCCGGCGCTCGTGCCCAGGACCGCCGCGGGCACGTTCGGCGTCGCGATCGCCACCAGGGCGAGATCCCGATCGGCGTCGGCCGCGATCACGCGCGCCGGGACGGTCCGTCCGCCGTCGAGCGTCGCGCGCAGATCCGACGCGCCGTCGACGACGTGCTGCTCCGTCAGGATGCGCGAGCCGCGGGCGTCGCTCGCGACGACGACGCCCGAGCCGTAAGCTTCGTCCGTGCGATGCCGGCGGCGGAGGGCGATATCGGTGCTCGGCACGTTCATCGTGAAGAGCACGACGCTCGGTTCGATGCGGCCGACCGTTGCGACGAACGGATCGATTGCGACGGCCGGCGCCGGCGGCGCGGCATGACAGCCACCGAGCGCGACGGCGAACACGCCGCCCGCAAGTACGCGACGCAAGATTAGGCGGGAGTTTTTCCGGCGTCCAACTGCGCGACGATCGCGGCGCGCAATTCGGCGAGTCCTTCACCCGTGCGCGCGCTAATTGCGATGGCACCGGCCGGCAACGGGCCCGCGTGCGGATCGCGTGCGTCCGCTTTATTAAATGCGAGGATCACCGGTTTCCCGGCAAGGTCGAGCTCCCCGAGAATTTCCTCGACGCTCGCGCGCTGGCGCGGCCAATCCGGATTCGAGCCGTCGATCACATGCACGAGCAGATCCGCAACCGACAGTTCCTCGAGCGTTGCCCGAAACGCATTCACGAGTTCCTTAGGCAGCTCGGTTATGAAGCCGACGGTATCGGCCAGACGTACGAAGCGGTCGGGCCCGATATACACGCGGCGCAGCGTCGGATCGAGCGTGGCGAACGGTTGATTCGCGACGAACGCACCGTCGTCGCCGACCGCGT
>CAZZZK010000314.1:0-2996 GCA_964658555.1 Vulcanimicrobiota bacterium
CCGAGCGCTCGCGACGTTCCGGGCGGCGAGCCGACGTCGCGGCTCTCGGCCGCCCTCTCGTTCGGAACGATCGGCGCGCGGACCGTCGCCGCCGCGATCGCCGAGCGCGCCCGCGATCCGTTCCTGCTCGCCGAGGAACGGTTCGCGCTCGATAATCTGCGCCGCGCGATCGCGCAACGCGACTTCTTCCTGCAGCTCGCCTGGTTCTTCGAAGACGAGCCCGACCGCGATCTGCAGGGGCGCATGCGCGACTTTCCGTTCGCGCGCGACCATCCGGCGCTCGAGGCCTGGCGGGCCGGCCGGACCGGGTACCCGTTCGTCGACGCGGGGATCCGGCAGTTGCTCGCGACGGGCTGGATGCACCCGCGCGCGCGGCTCGTCGCGGCGTCGTTTCTGTGCTTCGATCTCGGCGTCGATTGGCGCATCGGGCGCGACGCGTGGGATCGCGAGCTCGTCGAGGACGAGCCCGCGCTCGCGGCCGGCAACTGGCAATGGGTCGCCGGCACCGGTGCAGATCTCGCGCAATATCCGCGGATCTACAATCCGCGCAAACAGGGCCGCGCGTACGATCCGCTCGGAACCTACGCCCGGCGCTGGATCGACGAGCTCCGCTCGACGGGCGATCCGTACGGCACGGGCGGCGCGAGTCCGCAGCTCGAATTGCCGCTCGCCTCCGGCGCGGCGTATCCGGCGCGCTGCGTCGATCACGAAGCGGCGGCGCGAGCCTATCTGCGGCGGTACGCGGCCTTCAGGGCGCGGTCCGCGTAAACGGGTTCTTTCCCTCGGCGTCCTGACGGTCGAGCCAATCGCTGATGAGCGGGACCCGCGGCTCCTCGCCGCTGCCGACCTGCACCGCGTACACGATCGTCGCGATCAGCCAGACCGGGATCAGGAGCGCGATCAGCGGCCACGCGGAGATGCCGAGCAGCGGCACGTGCGCGATGGCGACGAGCACCGACCACAGCGCGAAGAGCCCGAAGTTGAGCCCCAGCGCCTGCATCGCCTGGCGCCGGATCGCGGGTGAGCGCGTCTGATCGAGCAGCGCGACGGCGGCGAGCGGCCAGAACGGATAGCCGAGTGCGAGCAGCGCCCGGGTCTCGATCGAGACGTCGTGCAGCGACCCGCGGCGCTCGACCGTCGCGACGACGCGCGGAGGCGGCGCCGCGTACGGGCCGCCGCGCGGCGGCGGCGGTGCGGGGTTCGAGGGGCCGACCGCTCCCCCGAGCCCGGCACGGGGCGCGGCGGCCGCGTTCATGCGGCGCTCGAGCCGGCAGCCGGGGCAGATGCCCTGGCCGTCGCGACACGTCGCGCAGATCTGATGCCGGCAGTCTTGGCAGACGGCGACGGATGGTACGGCGTTGTGAAAGTAACAGTCCACGGCAGTCACTCCGGCGAACGAGGCAGCGTGCCCGAAGTTACCGGAACGCCCGCGCAAAGGTTTCGCTCCTGAATCCGTCACTCGACGCGGCGAACCGCCGCGCCGTCGTCCGCCGTCTCGCGACCGAGGCGCGGCCCTACTATCCGCGGCTCGGCGTCGCGCTCGTCCTCGGCCTGATCGCGGGCCTCGGGCCCATCGCGCTCACGAAGGCGTTCCCGCTCGTCATCGACGGGGTCATCGAGAATCCGAAGCACCCGATCGGGCTCCTCGCCTGGGTGATCGCGGGCGTCTTTCTCGTCAATCTGATCTCGAACGCGGCGACGTTCGGCCAGAGCTATCTCACGGCGTGGTGCGGCCAGCGGCTGATCGCGCGCTATCGGGTGCGGCTCTTCGAACGTACGATGCGGATGCCGATGGCCGAGTTCGATCGCTGGCGCCCGGGTGAGTTCATCGCGCGGTTCAACAACGATCTGACGCTCATGACGGACGCGCTCTCCGTCTCGCTGCCGCAATTCTTCGTGACGCTCGTGACGCTCGTGGCCTCGATCGGCTACATGATCTATCTCGACTGGCTCGAGTCGCTCTTTCTCTTCGTCTTCGCGCCCGTCGTGAACGTCGTGGTCGCGACGTTCACGCGTATGATCTCCAAGAGCACGAAGCGCGCGCAGGAACACATCGCCGACCTCTCCTCCAATCTCACGGAGGTCTTGCACGGCGAGCGAATCGTCAAGGCGTTCGGGCGCGAGAGTTTCGAAGTCGAGCGCTTCGGCGAGAGCAACGAGCGCTATTTCCAGGCCTTCATGAAGGTCTTGCGACTCGGGCAGATCCAGACGCCGATCGTCGCGATGGTGATCACGACCGCGCTGCTCGCGATCATGACGTTCTCGGTGCGCGAGGCGATCGTCGGCCGGCTGGCGCCGGGGCAGATCCTGCAGTTCTGGGGGCTCGTGGTCCTCGCGATCAATCCGCTGAACCGGCTCGCGTCGTTCGTCGGCGACATCTCCAAGGGGCTCGTCGGCGCCGCACGGATCTTCGAGGTGATCGATCTGCCGATCGAGGACGACCGGACCGGCCGCGTCGACCCCGCTGCCCGGATCGCGGGCACGATCGCCTTCGAGCACGTCTCCTTCGCGTACAAGGCGGACGCGCCCGAGGTGCTGCACGATCTCTCGATCCGCATCGCCTCGGGTGAGATCGTCGCGCTCGTCGGCCCGTCGGGGGCGGGGAAGACGACGATCGTCAATCTCGTCCCGCGCTTCTACGACCCGACCGCCGGGCGGATCACCCTCGACGGCCAGGCGCTCGATGCGTACGCGCTGCGCGATCTGCGCGCGGCGATCGCGATCGTGCCGCAGGAGGCGATGCTCTTCAGCGGCTCGATCGCCGAGAACATCCGCTACGGCCGGCTCGACGCGACGCGGGCCGAGATCGAGGCCGCGGCCCGCGAGGCGAACGCCGAGGAGTTCGTGCTCGACCTGCCCGCCGGCTACGATACGACGGTCGGCGAACGCGGGATGCGGCTCTCCGGCGGCCAGCGCCAGCGCATCTCGATCGCGCGCGCCGTGCTGCGCGATCCGCGCATCCTCATCCTCGACGAGGCGACGAGCGCGCTCGACAG
>CAZZZK010000315.1:0-2994 GCA_964658555.1 Vulcanimicrobiota bacterium
AAGTTCAGATATGACTCCAATTCCCGCTTTTGCGCGCGGCTCCAGGCGTTCGTAGAGCGTTTGCGGCGCCGCCGAAGTGCGGCCGCGTTCTTCGCGCGTCGCGACCACGCCGAGAAACCGGACGTTGAGCCGCGTGAAGAGCGCGACCGTATCGCGATCCGCGTCGGTCGCGGCGCGGCCGTCGGCGAGCCGATCGGGAACGGGCTCGGATTCGGATTGCGCGGTATCATCGACGGCAGGGGGGACGCGGACGGCGACGCCGGCACAGACGTCGCGGGAGCGGCCGTTGCGGGAACCGGAGCCGCCTTCACGTCGGGGCCGCGGACGTCGATGAGGACGACGCGCGCGGGCTGAAAGTAGAGCGTCGACGAGGCGTTCAGCCACCACGGTGCTTGGTCGGCCCAGCCGGTGCCGTCGGAATACGAAGATTCTTCGGGGACGCGCACGCTCTGGTTCGTGTAGATCGCGAGCCAGCCGCTCGCGACGGGCGTTCCCTCGGGCCAGTAGATCGCGATCACGCTTCTTCCGTCGGGCCGCGTATAGGTCGTCACCTTCGACCCGTACGAACCGGGTCCGTCGAGCCGTACCGTCGGCGACGAAACGCCGCCCCAGTCCCACGAGGACGACGCGATACGCGATCGCGCTCCGGCGAGCGCGCTCGCCGGAAAGGCGCTCGGCGCGAAGAGCGATGCCTGACTGACCGTGCTCTGCGTCGTCGCGCGACCCGACGTCGCATCGAGCGTCGATGCGTTCGCGATCGCCGGCGTGACGGTCGATATCCCGGAGCCCGCGGAGCATCCGGTCAACACCGGCAGCGAGACCGCGGCCGCTGCGAAGAAAGCATTTCGAACGTTAAGCACGGCGAGCTCCAAAACACGATAGCGCCGGCACTGCTAAAGCGCCGTTGCACTACGGTTCGGATGCTTCTCGCCCGGTAATCACGCTCGAACGCGTATCGCACGGCTATCGTGACGCGGTGCACGCATCCGCGCGCGGAGCACGTCGTTTACGTGCAGCTGCCGTTGTTGCAGAACACGACGTCGCGCCGCAGGTCGATACCGTCGAGTGTGAACGGCACGCTCGCGAACGGTGCCGGCGCGACGCCCGCTTCGCGCGCGGCGAACGAATAGTCGCCGCGATCGTATTGCGGCGTGAGCCCGGGAGCCCCGGACCAGTTCGTATCCGTAACGATCCCGCCGTAGTGTTCGCGGTCCATCGTGCGTAGCAAGACCTTGACGTACGGCGCGTTCTTCGTCGCGTCGATCTGCGCGTCGGAGACGTCGAGAAACCACCGCACGCCCTCGGGCGGGCGCTCGCCCTTCCCGGTATGTCCGGCACACGCGGGGGTGCGATCGGTGTTCGCGCCGTCGGAATACGTCGCGGGATACACCCACGTCGGGTCGGCGCAGAGCGCGCTCGTCGAGACCGCGTAGCCGAGCGTTCCGCGGCGCGCGTCGGCTTCGCCGGCCTCGAGCGCGTAGGCGTGGATCGCGTCGATCGCCATCGCGATGTTCGTCGCGTCCGCACCGGAACATCCGGTTCCGTCGCCCTCCCACGAACAGAAGCCGGCACCGCCGACGTGCATCGACCGGTCGTGCGGCCGCGGCCGTTTCGCGAGCCAGAGATCGTATTCGCCGCGCTTCGCGACGTCGTTCCACGCGTAATGGTGATCGCTGTTCCCCGCGGGGATCATCGTCGTCGGGAATCCGATCACGCGGCCTTGCAACCGCGCACCCGTCTTCGCGCACGTGGCGACGCCCCACGGAACGGCGTCGCAGTCGACGCGCAGGTGATAGACGGCCCCGCCGCGCGGCAGCGTGTCGAGCGGCAGGCTGCCGTCGCGCGCATCGCCCGCATCCGCCGTGACGAGGGCGTTGAACGGCGGAAAGTACGCGCGACCCGTTTGAAAGAGCAGCGCCGACCACGCCGCGCTCGACGGACTGACGCGCGGATGCGCCGGGAGGCGTTTACAGATCGGATTCGCTTTGAAATGCGCGCAGCCCGCGGTGCCGGTCGACGGGGCCGCGAGCGGGCGCGCGAGATCCGTCGCCCGCACGGTCGCGAGGCGGAGCGTTGCCGCGATCGACGCGAGAACGAAGATACGGACGATCGCGATCGCCGGATGCGGCCTCGCGGAGGCGCGCGTTACGATTCGTAGATCTCGATCGGCAGATCGTCGGGATCCGCGAAGAACGTGTAGCGCCGGCCGGTCAGCTCGTCGATGCGGACCGGCTCGAGCGCGACGCCGCGCACGGCGAGCTCGCGCACGGCGGCGTCGAAATCGGGTGCCGCGAACGCGAGATGCCGGAGGCCGCAGGCTTCGGGCCGCGACGGACGCGCGGGCACGTTCGGAAACGAGAAGAGCTCGATCGACGTCGCCGCATCGATCGCGAGATCGAGTTTGAACGACGCGCGTTCCGCGCGGTACGTTTCGCGAACGATCTCGAACCCGAGCGTCTGCGTGTAGAAGGCCTTGGAACGCTCGTAGTCCGAGGCGATGATCGCGACGTGATGGACCGCTCCGAAGAGCGGCGCGCGCACCGCTTTAGTTCCCCTGCGAGCGTTTCGCGTACGACGCGAGGGCGAGGCGCGAGACGACGTTCGTTAGGAAGATGAAGATCATGAGCAGTGCGGCGGCCGCGTACGCGAGCTGATGCGATTCCTCGAACGGCTGGCTGATGAACGTCCACACGACGTACGTGAGATAGCCGACGGGCGAATGCGTGGGCGCGAGCGAGGGCATGAAATTCGACCAGCCGGCGGTGTAGATCAAGGGCGCGGTCTCGCCGAGCGCGATGCCCGATGCGAGCAGCATCGAGGTCATGATCCCGGGCAGCGCGTGCGGGAACGTCACCTGCGAGAACGTCTGCACGCGCGTCGCTCCGAGCGCGTAGGAACCCTCGACGAGCGCGGACGGAACGCTCAACAGCGACGTATCGGTGCCGCGGACGACGAACGGCATCATGATGAGCGCGAGCGCGAGCGCGCCCGCGG
>CAZZZK010000316.1:0-2983 GCA_964658555.1 Vulcanimicrobiota bacterium
TCTGGCCACAACGGTTCTCACGCGCCGTCCGGGCCCGCGCCCGTCGCGAGCGCGAGCGGGATCGCCGTCGCCGCCCGGCCGGCGAGCGGACTCGCCGACGGTGCCGTCGTGATCGCCGCGATCACGTCGTGCACGAACACGTCGAATCCCTACGTACTCGTTTGCGCGGGGCTGCTCGCGAGGAACGCGGTCGCGCGCGGGCTCGAGCGCAAGCCGTGGGTGAAGACGAGCCTCGCGCCGGGCTCGAAAGTCGTCACCGATTACCTCGAGGCGTCGGGCCTGCAGCCCGCGCTCGACGCGCTCGGCTTCAATCTCGTCGGCTACGGCTGCACGACGTGCATCGGAAACAGCGGCCCGCTCTCGCCCGCCGTCGCGACGGAGGTCGCGGATCGCGATCTCATCGTCGCGGCGGTGCTCTCGGGGAATCGCAATTTCGAGGGCCGCATCCATCCGCAGGTGCGCGCGAATTATCTCGCTTCGCCGCCGCTCGTCGTCGCGTACGCGCTGACCGGGCGCATGGACGTCGATCTCACGACGGAACCGCTCGGCGTCGATCGCGACGGTACGCCCGTCTATCTGCGCGATCTGTGGCCGACGAACGCCGAGATCGACGAGGTCGTCGCGTCGTGCGTGACCGAGACGGCGTTCCGCGCCCGCTACGCCGACGTGTTCGCGGGCGACGATGCGTGGCGCGCGCTCGCGGTCGATGCGAGCGAGCGGTACGCATGGGATGCCACGAGCGAGTACGTGAAACGGCCGCCGTACTTCGACGGTATGCCCGCGGAACCGACGGCGCCGGGCGATATTCGCGGCGCGCGCGTGCTCGCGCTCCTCGGCGACAGCGTGACGACCGACCACATCTCGCCCGCGGGTTCGATCGCGGTGAACGGACCGGCGGGTGCGTATCTCGTCGCGCACGGCGTCCCGCCCGAGGAGTTCAATTCGTACGGCGCGCGGCGCGGCAATCACGAGGTGATGGTGCGCGGCACGTTCGCGAACACGCGCCTGCGCAACGCGCTCGTCCCGGGTATCGAGGGCGGCATCACGCGGCACGTGCCGAGCGGCGAGCGTATGTCGATCTTCGACGCGTCTGTACGCTACCGCGCCGAAGGCGTCCCCGTGATCGTGATCGGCGGCAAAGAGTACGGGTCGGGTTCGTCGCGCGATTGGGCGGCGAAAGGACCGATGCTCCTCGGCGTGCGGGCCGTCATCGCGCAATCGTTCGAGCGCATCCATCGCAGCAATCTCATCGGCATGGGCATCCTGCCGCTCGAATTCGAGAACGGCGCGACGCCCGCGTCGCTCGGGCTCGGCGGCGAAGAGACGTACGACATCGCGGGGCTCGAAGAGCGCATCGCGCCGCGCGGCCGGCTGCGCGTCGTCGCGACGACGGCGTCGGGCGTGCCGATCGCGTTCGACGTTCGCGTGCGCATCGACACGCCCGACGAATCGGAATACTTCCGGCACGGCGGCATCTTACCGTACGTGCTGCGGTCGCTGCGCGATCGTGCCTAACGCTCTCGTCGCGTAGCGCCGCTCGCAACTCGAGTCGGCGTTCGCTCTGCGGTTCGTCGTGTCGCGTGCGCGGCGCGATCGCGCGACGCCCGCGTCCGATGAGACCGTTCGTGCGCGTGCGCTCGAGGCGGAGCGAACGCCGTGAGAAAACGTTTCACACGCTCGACAGCGAAGGCGAATCGTACGATGCTCGCAGGACATTCTTCGGCGGTACTCCTCGCTTTCGAGGGACCGGACCGGTACTCGTCGGTCGGCGGTCTCGGTACGCGCGAGACGTCGTTCGCGCGCGCGCTCGGCGAAGCGGGCGTCGAGACGACGCTGATCTTCGTCGGCGATCCGGCGCTCGACGAAAGCGAGCCGTTCGCGCCGCACGTGACGCTGCGCCGGTGGGGTCAGTGGATCTCCGCGTATCATCCGCGCGACGCCTACGACGGCGAAGCGGAGAAAGTACGGGACTTTACGGCCAGCGTTCCGCGCTACGTCGTCGACACCGCGATCGCACCGGCCGCCGCGCGCGGCGAACGCGTGCTCGTCGTCGCCGAAGAATGGCAGACGGTCGAGGCGATCGTCGCGCTCGACGCCCTCTTACGCGAAGAAGGCCTGCGCGACGCCGCGACGCTCTTTTGGAACGCGAACAATACGTACGGCTTCGATCGCATCGCGTGGCCGCGGCTGCGGCGCGCCGCCGCGATCACGACCGTGAGTAAGTTCATGAAGTTCGAACTCGCGCAGCACGGCGTTCCGGCGCTCGTCGTTCCGAACGGGATCGACGACGCACTGCTCGACGGGCCGCCGAAATCGCTGGCGAAGAAGTTCCGCAAGGCGCTCAACGGGAAGCCGTCGCTCGTCAAAGTCGGACGCTTCGACCCCGATAAGAATTGGCTGCAGGCGATCGACGCCGTCGGCGAGCTCGCGCGGATGGATCTCGCGCCGCAGCTCATCGTGCGCGGCGGCCGCGAAGCGTACGGCGAAGTCGTCCTGCAGCGCGCGCGGACGCGCGGCCTGCGCGTCGAGCGCATCGAAGCGAACGGCGACGACGGCGAAGCGGTCGCGGCGGCCCTCGGCCGATGCACGGCCGACGTCGTTCATCTGCAGGCGTTTCTTCCCGATCGGACGCTCGCGGCGCTCTATAACGCGGCGGATGCGGTGCTCGCGAATAGCGGGAAAGAGCCGTTCGGCCTCGTCGGACTCGAAGTGATGGCGGCGCGCGGCGTCGCGGTCTGCGGCGCGACGGGTGAGGAGTACGCAGATCCGTTCGTCAACGCGATCGTCTGCGATACGAACGACGCCGGCGAGCTCGCGCAGTATCTCACGAGCGTGTACGGCCACGCGTCTCGCGTCGAGAAGATCCGCGATGCCGGCTACGAGACGGCGAAACGCTACCGCTGGTCGACCGTCCTCGAAACGTTCGAACAGAAGATCGCATACGTCGCGCGCTCGAATTGATGCGCGGCGCGAGCCGCGGGGG